>JAGOFF010000058.1 GCA_017997315.1 Clostridia bacterium | reverse complement strand
GTGCTGGAGCACTCCCAGGACCGGCAGAGCGGCGGGTTCTCCATGCATCGGGCTGCCAGGGCGGGGGGAGGCCGGCACAGCGAGGTCATTCCCTGCCTCACCGGCAACATGGTGTGGAGCCTGATCCGATTCGGGTATCTGGATGATCCGAGGCTGCAGAAGGGCATCGACTGGATCACCCGGTTTCACGCTTCAACGACGGCGAGGAAACCGATCCGCAGGTCCCGCCCTACAACCGGTACGAAATGTGCTGGGGTGCGCATTCCTGCCACATGGGCATCGTCAAGTGCCTGAAGGCGCTGGGCAGCATACCGGCGGAGAAAAGAAGTCCCGATGTCACGGAGACCATCCGCCGATGCGCGGAGTATCTTTTGATCCATCACATCCACAAACGCAGCCATAATCCCGACCGCGTCTCCCGTCCCGGGTGGCTGAAATTCGGTTTCCCGCTCATGTACCAGACGGACGTCCTTGAAATCCTGGATATCCTGACCGGACTCGGCATCCAGGATCCCCGCATGGATGAGGCCCTGGAGGTCGTCCGGTCCAAGCAGAACGATGCAGGCCGGTGGGTTGCTGAAAACACCTGCGGCAGCGATCGGATGATCGTGCCGGTGGAAAGGGCGGGAGAGGAAAGCAAGTGGATCACGTTACGGGTGCTGCGCGTCCTGAAAAGGCGCTTCAACGGATGAGACGACTGTAATCCTTCTGTGCGTACGGATCCGGAACCGCAACGGCGGCTAGAACACCCGCGGCTTGCAGACCACCTCAAGGATCTTTGTCTCCAGGATCCGGGACGCGTGCGCCGGGCGGACGACCAGAACCGTATCCGCACCCCGGCCGGTTCCGCCAACCGCGATGACCGGCTCCCCGTACGGGATCAGCCCGGCATCCAGCGCCATCACGGATACCTCGACCGCGACTTTGGTGCCTTGTCCGGACATCCGCAGGGTATGGGCCATCACTTCGGCAGGATAGGCGCCTCCGAGCTTGGAGCTGATTCCCCGCTCCGCCCCGCTGAGGACGTGCGTCGTGGTGAGCACATGCATGCCTGTGCCCGTAAGCTCGCTCCGGGTTTCGTCGGACATCTCGTTCGCACCGGGTTCCGCAAAACCCTGCGCATGGGTCACACAAACGACATGGAGTCCGCATCCGAGAAACAGGCGGGCGGTCTCGCCGGTGTTGGATGCAACGACGATATGCCGGATGTCCCGTTCTCCGGCGGCCTGGACGGCCAGTTCGACGGCTTCGGCCGTATGGGATCTGCCGGGCGACTCGAAATACATATACTGGCTCCTTTCCGGTTTATCCTCCTTGCATTGTAGCATCCGGGGCTGCGCGTACGACTCAGAAACGGTAAGATGGTTCCATTGAAACGGGCGGTCGACGGTGGATTCCCACCGCGACGGTACGGAAAGGGCCACGGTGGATCACGGCATGGTGGAAAGAGGCTATCCGAGAGCCATTCTGTTCGATCTGGACGACACGCTGATTTCCTTTGACAGGGCGTCCGACATCGCATGGGAGCGGTTGTGCGGCCGATATGTGGCGGAGTGCGCACCGGAGTTCGCCCCGGAGGATCTGCTGGCAGCGATCACGCGCCAGCGGCGCTGGTTCTGGGGGGATCCCGAGCGGCACCGGACCGGCCGCATGGATATGCATGGCGCGCGCAGGACGATCATCATCGGGGCGCTCCGCACATTGGAGGTCGCCGACACATCCTGCGCCGATCGTCTCGCCTCCCTGTTCACCGTCGAACAGGAGGCGGGGATCGACTTGTTTCCTGACACCCTCCCCACATTGGAGAAATTGACGGCGCGCGGTGTTCGCATGGCGATTTTGACCAACGGGACCGTGGCGGTCCAGCAGGCGAAAATCGATCGTTTCGGATTGGCGCGCCTTTTCGAGTGCATCCTGATCGAAGAGGCGGTTGGAGCCGGAAAGCCGGACCGGCGAATGTACGACGTCGCGCTGGAGAAACTCCGGATTCCAGCTTCGGACGTTTGGATGGTCGGTGACAATCTCGTATGGGATGTGGCCGGTGCGCAGCGTGTGGGGATCCGGAGCGTCTGGTTCGACGTGAAAGGCGGCGGACTGCCCCGTGATTCCGAGATCCGGCCGGACCGGATCATCCGATCGGCCACGGAGTTGCTGGAGGAACCGCAGACATGATCCGGATGGAAACGCCGCGGCTGACGATCCGGGAGCATACGGAAGGGGATCTCGCGGACTACCACCGGATCCTCACCGATCCGGTGGCCATGTTCTGGCTTCCCGGACTGCGGTCCGGCGGGGAAGAGGAAACCCGCGCCCGGCTGATGAAGGTGATTTCGGAGCAGCGGGATCCGCACCGCACCCGTTGGTTTTTCCGGATCGAGGAAACCGAAAGCGGACGGTACATCGGAGAAATCGGATACTCGGCGGTACAGGAGGGTCCGGATGGTACCGTTGTCGACCTGGGCTACTTCATTCTGCCCGCTTTCTGGCGCCGCGGGATCGCTGCGGAAGCGGCAACCCGTGTGATCCGGTACGCGTTCGAGCAGGGGCGTGTCGAAGTGGTGACCGCCGCCTGCTTTGCGGAGAACGCCGGTTCCGAACGGGTCATGCGGAGATGCGGGATGTCCGAGGATGCCGGCTGCCGTCATATGGAAGCGTTCAACGGCGAAAACCGGCTGCGGATCGGGTACCGGCTGACCCGGTCGGACTGGCTGCGGCAGCAGGCCCGTGCGGACGCGGAACGACTGTGACTTTGTGAGGGTTTCCGCTATACTGGTCGGCATGGATGACAAGATACCCAACCGGATCCTTTGTTCAACCGGTGCGATCGGATACTACCCGGTCAATCCGGACGCCGCCCTCATGATGGACGTGTATCCCCGGCTGAGCGCAGACGGGTATGAAGTCATGATCGACCGCGCGGTACCGCCGAACGCGGCCGAATGGAGTGCGCAGCTTCGCAGCGCGGGGATTCCGGTCGGCATGGTCCATATCGGGAAAGCGACCGGCGAATGCTTCTCCACTGACGATCCGGCCCGTCACAGGGACGGATTGGAAAAACTGGCGGCCGATCTGGCGATCGCGCGGATGTTCGGCGCGGATCGGGCGGTGCTGCATCTGTGGGGATGGCCGGACAACGACCGGAACTTCGCACGAACGACCGGATCGCTGGAGACAGGACTCGCCATTGCCGGCAAGCTCGGGGTTGAACTGCTTGTAGAGACCATTCCGTGTGTCGAACGCACGCTGGTCGAGCGGATGAGGGAACTGCACGAATCGTTTCCCCGGCTGCGCTTCACGGTCGATTCGCGTCTCCTGGCGATCCAGGACGCCATCGGCGCGGTGATGGAAGCGGACTGGCTGTGGTCGGACGGTTTGGTCGCGCACGTCCATGTCAGCGATTGCCGACGCAACGCGGATGGAGTCCCGGAGCAGCGCCCGATCCTCCAGCCCGGCGCGGGCTGCATCGATTTCGATGCCTTTTTCGCCGGCCTTCGCCGGCACGGTTATACCGGAGCCATCACCCTGGAGGCTCCGGCGGTGGACCCGGCGACCCGTGCGGTGGCCGTCGGGATGCTGAACGGATCGTTCGCCTATATCCGGGCGGCGATGAGAGCCTGATCCAGATCTTCCAGGATGTCGTCGGGGTTTTCGATCCCGACCGACAGCCGGACCATGTCTTCCCGGACACCCGATTTTTTCAGGCCCTCGGCATCCATCTGCCGTTGGGTGGTGCTCGCCGGGTGGATGACGCTGGTCCGGGCGTCCGCCACATGGGTCACGATCGCGCCCAGACGGAGCGAATCCATGAATCGGACGGCTGCCTGGCGCCCGCCGGCAACGCCGAATGAGATGACCCCGCTGGCGCCGTTCGGCAGATACTTGCCGGCGAGCTTCCGGTACGGGCTGGACGAGAGCAGCGGATAGTTGACCCAGGATACGTCGGGATGGGTTTCAAGCCATTCCGCGATCCGGAACGCGTTGGAGCAGTGCCGCTCCATCCGAAGCGCGAGCGTCTCCAGACCGAGATGGAGAAGGAACGCGTTGAGGGGGGCCGGGGAGGCTCCCATGTCGCGCATCAGATGCATACGGGCTTTGGCGATGAACGCGCCGTCCCCGAACCGGTCCGCGTATACGAGGCCGTGGTAGCTCTCGTCCGGTTCGGCCAGACCGGGAAACCGCCCGTTCTTCCAGTGGAAGGCGCCTTGACCGGCATCGAACCGTCCGTACTCGACAATCGCCCCGCCCAGCGCACGGGCATGCCCGTCCATATACTTTGAAGTCGAATGGACGATGATGTCCGCCCCGTGTTCGAAGGGTCTGCACAGGATCGGCGTGGGGAACGTATTGTCGACGATCAGCGGCACCCCGTGCGCGTGGGCCGCGTCCGCGAACCGGCGGATGTCGAGCAGGACCAGGGAGGGATTGGCAAGAACCTCTCCGTACACCAGTTTGGTGTTGGGGCGGAAGGCCGCGTCCAGCGCGGCGTCATCCACTCCGGTGTCGACGAATGTCACATCGATTCCCAGATCGGGAAGAGTGCGCGAAAATGTGTTGTACGTCCCCCCGTACAGAGCGTTGGAGGTGATGATGTGGTCTCCGGCTTTGCAAAGGTTGAGGACGGCCATGAGCACCGCGGACTGCCCGGATGCGGTCAGTATGGCGCCGCTGCCGCCTTCCAGGTCCGCGGTCTTGGCTTCGACGCAGCCGGCGGTCGGGTTGCCGAGCCGGGTATAGAAGTACCCCTCGCTCTCCAGGTCGAATACCGCGCCCATCTGGTCGCATGAATCATACCGGAACGTCGTGGACTGGACGATGGGCGGGACACGCGGCTCCCCGTTGGCCGGCGAGTATCCCGACTGCACACATCGGGTGTCGATGCGGTAATTTCCCATGGTGGCTCCTTTCACCCAGCGGCGCGGACAGATGCCGGAGGCCCGGAGGTGAAACCATTATACAACGATCTCTGTTATAATCGAGAAAACGCCGATCCCGGATCGGTTCCTGCCGTGACCCGTTCATCGCGGCCTCAATCACACAAAGCGGAGGACATCTTTTGCTTTTTGCGGACCCAGACCGCTCCCCCGACGCATTCCCGCGCCCCGCAGCACGGACGAGGCACCGATATCCGATGATGCTGGCGGTGGTGTTCTCGATTGTCTGCCTGTTTTCCAGGGCGGTGCGGGCGGAAACATCCGTCCGGATCGAGCAGACGGCCGTCACGGTGGAGATCGGAAAAGACGGGAACGCGTATCTGCAGGATGAGATGGAGATCGAGTTTCTGGACGACGCGTCGTATGTCGATCTCCGGTACGACACCGGTGATTCCATGGGATTCAGCCTGAAACGTGTCGAAGTGGCGGAGGGCGACATCGGATCGTCCGCTTCCCCCCAGATCCTGAAACCATCGATCGATGCGGGGAACGCGTCTCCGCTGACCTACCAGGCCAAACAGTCCGGGGAGCAGCTGGACCTGCGCATTTTCATGCCGTCCGAGGCCGGGGCGCACCGGATGGTCCGGATCCGTTTTCTGATGTACCGGTCGGTGGCGCGTTTCCCGGACGTCGCTGATTTCAATCTGACACTCCCGCCCCGGAGCGGTTCCGGAGGCGGCTTCTCCATGCGCATCGACAACGAGAAGGGACTGCAGCCGCTTCGTGTTTTCGCATATGGATCCAAAGGGTTGACCTGGACCGCGGATGCCGCCGGCGGGGGGATCCTGCTCCGGGACGACGGTCTGCAGGCGGACGAAAGCATCCGGATCCGCTGTCTGTATCCGCCGGAAGTGGCGCCCGGAGCGCCGGCCGCCGGGGATGTCGACCGTCTTGCCGAACTGATCGCCCGTGAGGAGGCGCTGTCCGCGACCGCTTCCTGGTCCGGCAGATTGCGCGCCGCCGATCCGACGGTGCGGCTGGTCCTGTATGCGGCCGTTCCCGTCCTTCTCCTGATCCTCGATTTCATGTCTCCCGCAGCGTCGTTGCTTCGCAAAAAACGCAGCCGGCTTCACATGGACATCGGGGCGATGCCGCCTCCGGTCGCAGGGCTCCTGTGGCAGGGGAGAGTGACCGGGAGGACCGTATTGGCGGCGTTGTGCGACCTTACCGCGAAGGGAAGCCTGCAGATGGGCGAAACCGCCTTCATGCGGCCGGATGTCAATCTCCAGGACGGTTCCATGACGGATCACGACCGGTTCCTGCTCCAGTGGCTCTCGTCCCGTGCGGACAAGGACGGCAGGATCCCGTTCTCCGAGGTGTTTACCACATTCGGGACAGAACCTGCGTCGGATTTCCGCCATACCTTTGCGACGTTTGCGCAGCTGCTTCGCGCCTATTCCCGCCGGATGGGCCTGTTCGACCGTTCCGCGGTCTCCGCGGAGCGCATCCTTGCCTTCGCCTTCAGTGCGGCCTATACCGGCACGGCGGCCGGCATGGCTTTGCTGGAAAGATCGGCGGCTTCCTGGCCGCTGCTTCTTCCCGCCGGACTGTTCCTGATCCTCGGGGTGAGAGCCCGTCGCTTTTCACCCTTCGGCAGGAGACAGTACTCCGCGATCGCCGCCTTTCGGAGGCGGATCCGCACAGTGGCCCGGGACAGCTCGGCGACCGGACCGGAAGCTGCGGAGTGGAACCGGTGTTTCCCGTATGCGTTGGCGGTCGGTGCCGAAAAGGCATATTTCCGCGGCACCGTCAGATTGGCCGACCGTCCCTCCCTGCGCGGCGGGGGCATGCTCAGGCCGTTCGGCGCGGACCTCGACGCGGACGGGAATCCGGCCGATACCGTAGCCCGGTTCGCCATGCGGATCCGTACCCTGATCGTGGCCGCCATGGCCGCCACGATCCATACAGGAGGCCGGAATCCCTCGGACGGCACGGTAAACCACATCCGCATTTGATCGGCACGAACCGTATTTGAGCCGAAACCTATATGGTATAATATTCAAAGCATCCGATAGACGCTTGTCCGACATGGTCGGGCCGCCAGACACACATTCCCGGAGGTGCCCCCTATGGCCAAGATCACCCGTATCGCCACCACCATCACGGCACGCTATTTTCCAGGCCAGGGAGCCTCGGACGCGTTCTATCTGGATGGGCGGCTGACCGGAAAACGGGAGGGCAGAGCGGCGGATATCACCCTGGACCGTGAGGACCGGGGCGCGTTCCTGTCCGTTTTCGCGCACCAGGCCGCGGCGGGCAAGGATCCCCAGGCCGAAGTCGCCGGACTCAGACCCCTCCTGGACAAAATTCTCAATGATGTGAAGCGTACAGGCAAAAATATCGACGCGGAAATCAACGAGCTGGCGGATTGCGGCATATCCGTAGCCGGACGCATGACGCTGCAGCATGCCGGCGTCCGTCAACCCTACTTTGCCGGCATCGTCGTGAAGGATCAGGAGATCGCCGCCATCACCATCGGGCGCGGTTGCGCCTATCTGTACCGCAATGACGTGCTGTATCCCCTCACCGACGATGATTTCGAGATGGAGGAGATCGACGCCTCCGGCCGGCCGGTGGACGGGCTCGACATGTATTGCGCGGGAGTGGCGGGCACCGTCCGTTACTCCAACATCGCGCAGCTCCAGATGGACGACTGTCTGGTGGTCTGCAACCGGGAGGTCATGGAGGCGCTCGGACAGCGCGAAGTCCTTCGTATTCTCTATGAGGCCGAGGATCAGTGCGACGCCGCCGGCATGGTCATCACGGAAGCCGCGGCGAAGAGCCCCGGCGCATCGCTTCAGTTCATGATCGGCTTTGTCGAAAGCGCCACGGTTGCAGACAAGGCGTCCCGCGGATTCGGCATCGGCCGGAGCAAGGGAGCGGGAGCGTCCGCTTCGGCCCCGAGCGCCCTCTCGTCACTGCCGGTCGCGCCTGCCGACCTCTCCGACGTACCGGTCCTGTTCGATTCCAGCCGCAGGGAACCAGTCGAACCCGCGGCGCCCACCGAGGAGATCCCGGATGCCGCGACGCCCGTCTATACGGAGCCGGTTCCGTTCAACTACCAGGAACCGGAGGACGGCGGCGGACCGGCCGGTGACGTGCCGCCCGTTCTCGACATCCCGGATATCACGGACACGCATTCTGCCCCGCCGCCCGTCCGATCCCATCCAGCCCCGCCGGTCCGGGCTCGGCATGAGAATGTCTACCCGGGACACGACGAGCCGGAGGACGGGTACGACGATGAAAAGCCTTACGGCCGCAGCCGGCTGGGCGTGTATCTTCTCATCGCGGTGGTTGCGGTCGCGGTGATCGCCGGAATCTGGATGATCCTGCGCAAACCGGGAGGCGCGACGCCCACGACTGCCCCATCAACCAAACCCCCGACAACGGCGTCCTCGACGGTCGCGACCACCGCCCCCACGACCGCGGGTACCACGATTCCCGGCCAGACCACGCTTCCGGGAGGAACGACGCTTCCTGGCGCGACCACAACGCCGCCGGCCGGCACGATCGATCCGAACCTGTCCAAGGAACTTCCCACGACTTACACTGTGAAGTCCGGCGACACACTGTACCGGATCGCCAACTTCTTCTATGGCGGAGACAATCTGGATTACTGCATCCAGTTGATCCGGGACGCGAACGGCATGGCCTCCGACTCGCCGCTGCTGGTCGACCAGACCCTGATGATCCCGGCCGTCCCCGTAGAGACGACGGCGACCACGACGAAGCAGCCGTAATCAAGGTTGCGGCAGACACCAGGAACCACCCGGACATCCAGGCGAAAGCCTGGATGTTTGGTTGAAAGAGAGGATTCCGAAAACATGAGAAAACGGCTTTTCATCCCAGGCCCCGTCGAGGTGCGTTCCGATGTGCTGGAGCGCATGGCTTCCCCCATGATCGGGCATCGGACCACGGAAGCGTCCGACCTGCAGCACCGCATCGCGGACAAACTGCGCACGATCATGTATACAACCAACGAGATCCTGCTGTCCACATCGTCCGGCAGCGGACTGATGGAAGGAGCCGTACGCTCCTGCACCGCGAAGCGCGCGGCGGTGTTCTCGATCGGTGCGTTCGGCGACCGGTGGTTCCGCATGTGTACGGCCAATGGGATTCCGGCCGACCTGTTTTCCTCCGAACTGGGGCAGCCGACCACCGCGGAAGCGGTCGACAACGCCCTCTCGACCGGCCGGTATGACCTGGTCACCATCACGCACAACGAGACCGCGACCGGAGTGGCAAACTCGCTCGACGAGTTTTCGCCGGTTTTCCGCCGTTATCCCGAAGTGATCGTCTGCGTGGACGCGGTCAGTTCCTTGGGCGGACACCGGATCGAGACAGACCGCGCCGGGATCGACATCTGCATCACTTCGTCCCAGAAATGCCTCGGCCTGCCTCCCGGACTGGCCCTCGCAAGTGTGTCCGACAAAGCATATCAGGCAGCAAAAAAAGTGAAGAACCGAGGCCTGTACTTCGACTACGTCGAGTTGTATGAGTTTGTGCGCGACAAAAACAACCAGTATCCGTCAACCCCCTCGCTCTCGCACATGTTCGCACTGGACTACCAGCTCGACCGGATTCTGGAGGAAGGCCTGGAACGTCGTTTCGCCCGGCATGCCGCGATGGCGGAGACGGTGCGCGCTTGGGCCAGGGAACGGTTCGCGCTGTATTCGAACGAGAGGTATCTGTCCAATACCGTGACCTGTGTGGACAACACCCGGGGGATCCCGTTCAGCAGGCTTTCCGCAGGACTCGGCGAACGGGGATACGCCATCTCGGACGGGTACGCCGCACTCAAGGGCCGCACGTTCCGCATCGCCCATATGGCGGACGCGACCCTGGATGAAGTCTCCGTTCTGCTTGACGAGATCGATCGGATTGTCGGATAATGGGCATTCCGGAAAACGTGTCCCATCCGCTAGAGGGAGGCTGTCTGAAGCATGAAAATCCTGGTCACTGAAAAGATCGCCGAGGACTCGATCCAGTATCTGCGGGACCGCGGTTTCGACGTCGATGTGGAGCTGGGCCGCGCGCAGGAGGAGATCTGCGGGATCATCTCCGCATACGACGCGCTGATCGTCCGGAGCGTCACACAGGTGGACAAATCCCTGCTGGCCGCCGCGACCAATCTCAAGGTGGTCGGCCGGGCGGGCAACGGAATCGACAACATCGACGTGGATGCCTGCACCGCCAACGGCATCATCGCGGTGAACACCCCGGAAGCGAACATCATGGCTGCGGGAGAACTCGCGATCGCGCTCGCGTTTGCAGTGTTCCGCAACATCGCCTCGGCGGATGAAGCGGCACACCGGGACGATTTCCGCCGGTCGCTCCGTATCGGGAACGAGCTGGAAGGCAAGACCGCGGGCGTCATCGGCCTCGGCCGGATCGGATCCATCGTCGCGCGCAAATTGAAAGGGATCGGGATGGACGTGATCGCGTACGATCCGTATGTGGTCGACGCCCGGTTCCAGCGGCTGGGAGTCACCCGCTGCGCCACGCTGGAGGACCTCCTGCGCCAGGCCGACCTGATCACGCTGCACACTCCCAAAACCAAGGAAACCTACAACATGATCGACGCCGCGCAGCTTGCGATGTGCAAACGGGGCGTTAGGATCGTGAACGCCGCCCGCGGCGGCCTGGTCAACGAGAAGGCGCTGTACGACGCGCTCGTGTCCGGGCAGGTCGCCGGTGCGGGCATCGACGTCTTCGACCGGGAGCCGAACTACGACGCGAAACCGGGTGAACAAAATTTTCATAACATCCTGCTGAACCACCCCGGATGCGTCGTCACTCCGCACCTTGGCGCATCCACCCACGAAGCCAATGCGAATGTCGGATCCGCGGTAACCGAGATGGTGGCGGACGCGCTGGACGGCGAGATCATCGCCGCCATCAACATGCCGCCCATCGGCGGGAGTCTCGCCGAGATGAAACCCTACATCAGCCTGGCGTCCAAACTCGGGGCGATCTATTACCAGGCGGAGAAGTCGCGTGTCTGGAAAATCGAGATCATCTACAGCGGAGAACTGGCCGAGATGGAGACCGGACTGCTGACATTGTCGGTACTCAAGGGCTTCGTGTCGACCGTCACCAGCGAACGTGTGAGTTTTGTCAACGTGAGACCGCGCCTCGATATGCTGGGCGTGGAGGTCGAGGAGAGCAAAAACACCCAGCTGGAGCGGTACAACAGCCTGATCACGGTCAAGTTCTACTCCGAGGAAAAGGACCTTTCCGTATCCGGCACCATTTTCGGCAAGGATTCCGAAGTGCTGGTCGACTTTTTCGGGTACCACATGGACTTCGAACTGTCGCCGTATGTACTCGCGCTCCAGAACAACGACGTTCCGGGTGTCATCGGCCGGGTCGGAACCATCCTGGGCCAGCACGAGATCAACATCGCGGCCATGCACTGGGGGCGCAAGCAGGACAAGATGAGGGCCCAGGCGTTCATCAGCGTGGACTCGCCGGTCGAAAACGCCCTGCTGGACCAGTTGACCACGCTGGACGGCGTACTGAGGGTCTCGTTGCTGCAGTTCTAGCCTCTGTCCGGATGCCGGCCGGCTACTTTCCGGCAACAGCCAACCGATGAACATACCGACAGGCGGTCCGTCTTTACAACGGACCGCCTGTTTATTGGGTGGAAGTCTTCCGGCTAATCCAGTATGGAATCATCGATCCGGACCACATACAGCGTCGGGCTGTTGAAGACCACGGTGCCCAAAGAGCGGATGCGGTCATCCGCAATCTCGAACGCCTCGTGGGAGTACCCGTCGTTCTCGACGAGCCGGCCGCAGATGGCGCGCTCGATCCCGCCGACGACCACATACCGGATCCGGTACTTGTTGAGGAAAGCAGCCGCATCCTCTTCGTCCAGTCCTGCATAGAACCGGAGGATCTCGCTTTGCCGGGGGGAGACGACCGACGCCCAGGCGTCCGGTGTATCTTTGCTGGTACGCCACAGATGCTCAT
>JAGOFF010000057.1 GCA_017997315.1 Clostridia bacterium | reverse complement strand
GGATCCGTTCACCCGGGATATGGTCCGCTGGTTTTTCCCGCATGTCCCGTTCGCATCCGTGATCGGGCAGCGCCCGGGTGTGCCGGTCAAACCGGATCCGGCGTCCGCGCTGGAGACGGCGCACCGTATCGGATGCGTTCCGGGCCGGACCGCATATATCGGGGACTCCGGTTCCGACATGACCACCGCACTGCGCGCCGGCATGGTTCCCGTCGGGGTGCTGTGGGGCTTCCGCGACCGGACGGAGCTTCAGGATGCGGGAGCGGGGGTGCTCGTCTCCCGTCCATCCGAACTGGCCGCCTGTTTTGCTGCCATGCAGTGAGGAATCCACGTGGATCGAGTCAGCAGGGATAAAAGGACCAACAGCCGCCCGGCGATCCGCGTTCTGCGAGGGTTGCTCTGGCTCCTGCCCGCGCTCGCCGGCTTTGCTGTCCAGCGGCTTGCCGCAGGATCGCCCGACACGGCCGAACGCCTTCTGTCGCGCGGGCTGTTCCGCGTAGCGGCTGCCCCCGTCGCCTGGCTGACATCCCGGATTCCTTTCTCCCTGACGGAACTTGCGGCCGTTCTCGCGGTACCTGTGACCGTATGGCTGGTGGTCCGCTGGATCCGGTCCCTGCGCCGGGAGGAGAGACCGGACCGGCTCCGCCGGATCGGATGCGCTTTCCGCCGGCTGCTGCTGACCGCGTCCATCCTTTATCTGGCTTTCATGCTCCTGCACGGATGGAACTACGCCCGGCTGCCGCTGTCGGAAACACTGCCGCTGCCCGTTGCCGAACGGACATCGGAGGATCTGGCGGCCGCCGTCCGGTGGCTTGCGGATCGTGCGGCGGAAGAGCGGACTCAGGTGACGGAAGACGCCGGCGGCGCCATGGTGCTGGCGGAAGGGGTCGGGCAGACCCTGCGGAAGGCCGGGACCGCGTTTTCCCCGCTTGAAGCCGAGTATCCGGTATTGAAAGCCGCATCAGCGGTCCCGAAAGGGGTCCGGCTGTCACATTTCTGGTCCTATACCGGGATCACGGGCATGTATTTTCCGTTTTTTGTCGAAGCGAACGTCAATATCGATGTGCCGCACAGTTCGCTTCCGGACACCATGCTGCACGAGATCGCCCATACCCGCGGATTCGCCCGGGAAGACGAAGCCGGCTTTCTGGCCTACCTCGCAGGGAGCCGGAGCGACTCGGCGGATTTCCGCTACAGCGCGTATCTGGAGGCGTTCATCAGTCTGGCGAACCAGTTGTACGCCTATGACCAGGAGGCGTGGAACGGGATCTGGGCGGATGTCCCGGACGGAATCCGCCGCGATCTGGCCGTCCGTGCGGATTACTGGCAGCAGTTCGAAGGCCCGGTACGCGAAGTGTCGGAACAGGTGAACAACGCATATCTGGAAGCCAACCTCCAGACGGACGGGGCACGCAGCTACGGGCGCAAAGCGGATCTGATCCTGGCGTACCTGTTTTCGGTGAATCCCGGGGACGGGATGCTGGCCGGAGAGGCGGACGGATGATCCGCGTCCGAATGATCGGCCATGCGCACCGTTATCCGGTCAGCGACATCCTGCGCCAGTTTTTCGGTCCGGTCACGGATGACGGGGGGGACACGATCGAAGCCGGTACCGGGGAGCCCGGCCCGAACATGCGGATCGAAAGCCGCGTTGAGGCCGGACCGGACGGCTGCCGGCGCGTCACCACGATCCTGGAACCGGATGAGGCGGGGGCAGGCGGACGCCCGGCGCCGATATGCGAATCCGAAATGGTTTCCCCCGGGCAGCTCAAGCGTGAGATCAAGCGGCAACTCTACCGGATTCTGTCCGTGTCGGCGGGAATCGCGTTCCCATGGGGATCGCTGACCGGAATCCGTCCGACGCTGGTCGCGCGGGAGTGCCTGGCCCGGTCGGGCGGCAACCGGGCGGAGGCGCAGGCGTTGCTGACCACCCGGTTTGATGTGCACCCCGGCAAGGCATCGCTGGCCGTGGAGACTGCGGAGAGGGAAGACGAGATCCAGGCAAGAGTCGCCCCCGACCACTGCTGCGTATATGTCGGCATCCCGTTCTGCCCGGGCCGGTGCGCCTACTGTTCATTCACCCAATCGGATTGCGAAACCCGGATCGGACTGGCGTCCGCCTATGTCGACGCGCTCCTCGCGGAGGCACGGGCTGTGTTCGCGCGCGTCGGGAGGCCGGTCGCCTGTGTCTATTTCGGCGGAGGGACACCGACCTCGCTGTCCGCCGGACTCTTCGAGCATATGCTGGCAGGCGTGCTGGACGCGCTGCCGCTCCTGCCCGGCGCCGAGATCACGGTGGAAGCCGGACGTCCGGACACGATCGACGCGCTGAAACTGTCTGCCATGCGGCGTTGCGGCGTCGGCAGGGTATGCGTCAATCCGCAGACGATGCATGACGAGACCCTGCGCCGGATCGGCCGCAGGCACACCGCGGAACAGGCCGTCCGCGCCGTCTGCCTCGCCAGGGAATCCGGAATCCCGATTCTCAACACGGATTTGATCGCCGGTCTGCCGGGCGAGACACCGGAGATGTTCGAGCAGTCGCTGCGGCAGGTTCTGGAGTGGTCTCCCTCGAATGTGACGGTCCACACCCTGTCCGTCAAGCGGAAATCCCGCATGACAGGCGAGGTGGAGAAAGAGGGGTGGGCGAAGGCCGGCATCGGCTCCGTGCGTCTGCCCGACACCGCCGCCGGGAACATGCTGGACACCGCCCGCGCCGGACTGGCCGCCGCGGGGATGCACCCTTATTACCTGTACCGGCAGAAGGACTCGGTCGGGGGCCTCGAAAACACCGGATTCGCGGCACCTGGAACGGAATGTGTCTATAATGTCTGCATGATGGGCGACCGGCATTCGGTGATCGGCCTCGGAAGCGGATCCATGACGAAAAGGGTCGTGGGAACCCGTGTAGACCGCATCCCGTCGGTTCGGGACATCCAGCAGTATATCGGACGGTCCGAAGAGATGGCGGACCGGATCATCCGCGCATTCGAGGCTCCGTGCCCGGATGGCGCCAAGGAGCGGACATCATGAGGTATTCAATGAAGAGAGCCAGTATGAGAGGCATTCTGATTCCGGTCCTTCTCGCGCTCGCCGTCCTGCTGGGCGGCTGCGCCGCGGACGACGGCGCGGAGTCGGGACAGACCACCGCATCCAGCCCGACGACCGCGGGAACCGGCGGATCCTCGACCGTTCCGACGGCTTCCGCGGCGACAACACCGGCTGCGTCCGCCGCTGTCCGGCCGCTGGACGGTCCCGAGGCGGAAAACGGGCAGTTCGTCCTGCGGACCGGTGATGCGGAAGTGGTGCGGGACGAGGGAAGCGGAACCGTTTCGGTGTTCATATGGTGCGAAGTGGAAAACCGGTCCGAAGCATCGCTGACCGTCAGCTCGCTGCTTTCCGTGACCCTGTCCGACACCGCGACTGGGAACGTATCCTCCGATCCGGACGTACTCAAAATCTTCGGGAAGCTGGTCGGAATCGATCCGGAGTGTGCCACGCTGGACGGGGAGATCGTTCCCGGCGGCCGCCTTTCCGGCTGGATCTACGGGGAATTCGCGTCCGATGTGCCCGGTGTCCGCATCCAGATGATCCTGTCCGGAACCGCGGACGCCGCACAGACCGAACCCGTTACACTCGAACGTACGTTGCCTTGATCGGCAGGAGGATTGGCGGATGCGCCTGAAACTCATCGCCTGTAAAGTTTTGTTCAGAGAGCTTTCGATGCTCGCCGCGCAGTGCGGGAATTTTATCGACATCACGTGGATGCGGCAGGGATACCACCGCACTCCGGAACTCCTGCGGGAGACGGTTCAGCAGCAGATCGACCGGATCGATGCCGGCGACGATCCCTGCACCTGCTGCAACGAGATCGGTGACTTCGACGCCGTTCTGCTCGGGTACGGTCTGTGCAGCAACGGAATCGTCGGGCTGCACTCCGAACGGTACCCCTTGGTCGTGCCGAGAGGCCATGACTGCATCACGTTCTTTCTGGGTTCCAAGGAACGGTATCGGACACTGTTTGACATGCGTTCAGGCGGCACATACTGGTATACCGCAGGGTGGTGCGAGAATGTCATGATGCCAGGACGTCGTCGAACGGAACTGGAATACAAAAGATACCTAGACAAATATGGCGAAGAAAATGCGGAATACCTGATGGAAACCGAGCAGAAATGGTATCGGGATTACAAGGCTGCGGTCTATGTCGGGAACAGCGGAGACGGATTTCCGGATTATGCCGGGGAGACACGGGATGCCGCGGAGTTTCTCGGCTGGGATTTCGACCAGGAACCTTCCGACATGGGTTTGATGAGAGACATGCTCGACGGAAAGTGGGACGACGAGCGCTTTCTCGTCGTCCCTCCCGGACGACGGATCGCCTCTTCCTACGACGAGCGGATCATCATGGTCGAGCCGTAGACCGGATCCGATCCCCTCTTTCAGCGGACTTCCTTCGCCTCCCCTGCAAGAAAAGACCGTGTATACGGGTGCTCGGGAGCGCTGAAAAGTTTCTCTGTCGACGCATTTTCGATGATCCGGCCCCCCTGCATGACCGCGATGCGCCCTGCCATGAACCGGACCACACGCAGGCTGTGGGTGATGAACAGGCACGAAAAGCCGTATTCCTCCTGCAGGTCTTTCATGAGATTGAGGATCTGCGCCTGGACGGAGACGTCCAGTGACGATACGGGTTCATCCGCCACCAGCAGCTTCGGCCGCGTGATCAGCCCCATCCCGATGGCGATCCGCTGGCGCTGTCCGCCGGACAGTTCCGCCGGATATCGATCCCGGTATCCAGGATCCAGACCGACCTTGAGCAGCATCGCATCCGCCATCGCCCGCCGGGTGGATGCATCTCCGATCCGCTGGACGCGGAGGGGTTCTTCAAGCAGCCACCCGATCCGCTTGGATGGATTGAGCGAGCTGTACGGATCCTGGAACACCGCCTGGACGCCGAGTTTTGCGGCCGGCGTGCCTTTGCCCGCAGGCAGAACGGTCCCGGACCACGCGACCGTACCGCTCCAGGTGCGCGACAGTCCGAGCAGCGCCCGGGCGAGTGTGGTTTTTCCGCACCCGGATTCCCCGACAAGCCCCAGAACCTCACCTTCCCCGATCTCCAGCGAAACCCCGTCGAGCACCCGGCGCGCTGGGGTCCGCGGGCGAAAAAGGGAGTTGGATTCATACCAGGCGTTGAGTCCGCGTACACTGAGCAGCGGGGTGGGCTGGTTTCCGTTCATGCCGGATCCCCCCTCGTGAAAAGATGACAGAACACGGTATGTTCCACTCCGGGATCGTTGAGATCCGGTTGGAGGGAGGATTCGGGAAACGTGTGATGGCAGCGGGGCATGACATGCGGACACCGCAGCGCAAACGGACAGCCGGGGATGTTCTCTTCAATGGACGGAACATTGCCCGGCATGGCGAACAGACGCCGCCCGCCCAGCACGCCCGGAATCGAGGTCATCAGGCCGTTGGTATAGGGATGCAGAGGATTGTCCAGCACCTGGCGGACGCTGCCCTGTTCGACGATCCGGCCGGCGTACAGGATTCCCACCCGGTCGCACAGCCGGTTGACGACATCCATGTCATGGGAAATGAAAAGCATCGCGGTGTGGGAATCCCGGCACATCTGCCGAAGCAGATGCAGGATCTGGGTTTGTGTCGTGACATCCAGCGCGGTGGTCGGTTCGTCCGCGATCAGCAGCGCGGGCTGCAGGATCAGGGCGATCGAGATGACGACACGCTGCAGCATTCCGCCGGACAGCTGGTGGGGATACAAGGAGCAGAGACGCTCCGGATTCTGCAGCCCGGCCCGATGGAGAATCCCGTACACCTGAGATTTCCGGTTCCGGCGATCCGTCCGGTTATGGATCCTGAGCGGCTCTTCCACCTGCTCTCCGATCCGGCGGAGCGGATTGAGCGCGGTCAGCGGTTCCTGGAAAACCATTCCGATCCGCTGTCCGTTCAGCTTCCGGCGGGACGCCGGGGAGAGGGAAGCCAGATCGGTGTTCTCGAAACGGATGGTTCCACCGGTCACACGGACGCCGGCGGGAAGCAGACCGGCGACCGCCAGTGCGGTCAGGGTCTTGCCGCACCCGGATTCGCCCACCAGACCGTACACCTCACCGGCACCGACCTGTAGCGAAACACCGCGGACCGCTCCGTCCACCGCGGAATCCCGCCGTTCGATCCCGATCTGAAGTCCCTGGATTTCCAGAATGGATTCCATGGGTCACCGCTCCCTTCCGGTATGCCTGCGTATGGCCTCTCCGAGCGCGTGGAAACCCATGACCGCCAGAATGATCGCAAGACCGGGAAACACCAGCAGCCAAGGCGCCCGGGCGCTGTATGACCAACCTTCCGCAAGCATCTTGCCCCAGCTGGCGGCGGGCGGCTGCACTCCGAGGCCGATGTAGCTCATGCCGGTCTCGGCGAGGATGGCGTTCGCGAATCCGACCGTGAACGCGGAAAGAAGGGTGGGGGCCAGATTGGGAAGAATATGGACCAGCATGATCCGCAGGGAGCCCGCCCCGTACACCTGAGCGAGTTCGACGTATTTCTGCGACTTCAGCTGCAGCATCCCGCCGCGCACCACGCGCGTAAAGCTCGGCGTGAAGGCGATCCCGAGGGCGATGACCACGTTTTCCGAGCCGGGGCCGTAGATCTCGACCACCACCAAAGCCAGCAGGATCATCGGGAAGGCGAAGACCGCATCGGACAGCCGCATCACGGCGAGCTCGACCGCTCCGCCCGCATATCCCGCCAGTGAGCCGAGCAGGATTCCCGCCGTACCGCCGATCAGGATCGTGCCCAAAGCGACGGCGACCGTGCTGGACGCGCCGTCCAGCACCCGGCTCAGGACATCCCGGCCGAAGTTGTCCGTTCCGAAGGGATGCCGGAAGGATGGGGAGAGCAGTTTCTCCGAGGCATTCATGGATTCCGGATCCCCTGTCCATCCCAGAAAGCCCGCGACGGCGACCGCGAGGACGAGCAAAGTGACACAGACGCCGAAGACGGCGTAGGCGTCTTTCCGCCAGGACCGGAGCCATCCTGTCTTCCGGGCGCTCACAGACGGATCCTCGGATCGACGATCCGATAGAGCAGATCGGTCAACAGGTTGACGAACACGACGATCGCGGCGATATAGACCACCATGGTCTGCACAAGCGGGAAGTCGCGGCTGTTGATCGTCAGAAGCAGCAGGCTGGCCAGTCCGGGAAGTCCGAATACCTGCTCGACGATCAGGCTGCCGCCCAGCAGTTCCGCCATGACGATCCCGAGGGTGGAGATGACCGGTACGAGGGCGTTCTGGAGGATGTGCCGGTACAACACGCGCAGGTCGGACGCCCCCTTGCTTTTCGCGGTGCGCACATAATCCGCATCCGCCTGTGCAAGGAGCGATCCGCGCAGAAAACTCGCGACCATGGCGGCGCGCGGCAGTCCGAGCGCGAGGGCCGGCAGCAGCAATCCTCCCAGAAAGGGGAAGAATCCGTCCTCGATACCGCGGAAACCACCGACTTCCGTCCATCGGAGGACAAATCCGAACAGCAGTATGAGCAGAAGACCCAGGAGAAAAGGCGGCACGGCAAGGCAGAGTTGCGTGAAACCCTGGATCGTCCGGTCCGTCAGACCGCCGGGTCTGCGCGCCGAGACGAGTCCAAGCGGAATCCCGATGAGGATCGTCATGCCAAGCCCAAGGAATGCAAGCGCAAGGTTGACGGGGATCCGTTCGGCGATCAGGTCCCGGATCGGCCGCCCGAAGCGGAGCGACTCCCCCGGATTACCGGTCAGCATGCCGGAGAACCACTCCAGGAACCGCTCCAGAGGAGGGCGGTCCAGACCCATCTTCACCCGGAGAGCCTGTACCGCTTCCTCTGGTGCATCGATTCCGAGCATGGCGCGGGCAGGATCGCCCGGGATCACCTGGAACGCCAGAAACGTAAAGATGGAAACCAGAAGAAGCGTCAGGATCAGCTGCAGGATTCTTTTTCCGGCAAAGGCCATGAAACCCTCCCGTCAAGGGACGCTCCGTCCCGTCAATCGGTCCGGTACACGGTGGAGAGGTCCTGAGCGTAGATCTTGAACGATTCGTACCCGGCGATGCGCCTGCTGACCGCCACCATGGTGACCGGATCCTGCAGGAAGACCGAAGCGGCATCGTCGGCGAGGATCTTCTGCAATTGCTTGAACCCCGCGATCCGGGCATTCTCGTCGGTCAGAGGCAGCGTCTCAGCGAAGACGCGGTCAAACTCGGCATTCTCATAGTTGATGAAATTGCCGCCGGCCGTCGACACATAACGCGACAGCACGTCCTTGGGTGTGAATTCCGAGGTCAGCGCGATGACGGTGGCGTCGTAGTTGCGCGCTTTGTACACTTCAGTGATCCAGGTGTTCCAGTCCACCGGAACGATCGAGGCCCGGATACCAACCGACTTGAGCTGTTCGACGAGGACTTCCGCGGTTTTCACGTGATATCCGTAGTTGCTCGGAACCGTGATCCGCATCTCGAAGCCGTCCGCATACCCGGCTTCAGCCAGGAGGCTTCTGGCCCGTTCGGCATCCGGATCGAACATCCCCTCGAGCGTGTCGTTGTAGTACCGGCCGAGGGCGGGGGAGAGTCCGCTCGCCAGAGCGGAGCCGTATCCCTCGTTCGTCAGCTCCAGCAGACCCTGACGGTCGACCGCGAGGTTCACCGCCAGTCGGACGCGTGCATCGTCGAACGGAGCCCGGTCGTTGTTGAGGGCCAGCAGCTGGACCATGTTCTTGATGTCTTCCCGTGCTTCGTACCGGTCGGCGATCTCGTCGGCACGCTCGAACGAGAGATACGGGAACACATCGACATTGCCCGCCTTGAGCTCAAGGAAAGCCGCGTCGGTGTTGGCGTAGATGCGGAACTCGACACGGTCCAGATACGGCAGTTCCGGCACCCGGTACTTGTCGTTCCGCGTCAGGACCACCCGCTGCCCGATCTCGTAGGAGTCAAAGCGGAACGGGCCGGTCCCCACCGGATCGGACGCCAGCCCGGACGCGCCCTCGGGCACGATCGGACAGCTCATGAAAGGCAGGAGCTCGACATCGGGCTCTTTCAAACGTACGACCACCGTATGGTCGTCCGGCGCGGTGACGGACTCGATCCCGTCCAGTCCGGACACGACGCTGCCCTCGGCCATGGCGAGCCCGAATGAATACACCACGTCTGCCGCGTCGAAGGGATCGCCGTTGTGGAACACGACGCCCTCCCGCAACGTGAAGGTATAGGTCATGGCATCGTCGGACAGGGTGTGCGAAGTCGCGAGGGCGGGCTGCATGACCCCTTCCGCATCGCACTTGTACAATCCTTCGCAGATGTTGAACAGGATCTCGCGGTCACCGGCGGCCTGCGCCAGATACGGATCGAACGTGCCGGGTTCCTGCTGGATCCCGACCACCACGGTACCGCCCGGAGTGATCCCGGCTGTCGTGCCCGATGTCGCGGACGGAGTCGGGTCACCTGCGCAACCGGCGAGGAAGGCGGTACAGAGCGCAAGCGCCGCGGCCAACCGTACGGTACGGAACAGAAACGGATGAGCGTGCTTCATGGGGGGCCTCCTGACGGGCGGACGGCGGTACATGCCGTCGGCTGCGCCGTTTGAACAAATATGTTACCACCTTTCCACCCCGATTGAAACCGGTCCGTACTCGGACTCGGGCTGGATACGGAAGAACCGGCCGCAGCCGGTTCACCGGTACGATTCGGGCCAGACCGGCGATCCTTCAGCGGACGGACATCCGGCTTGCGGTTTTCATCGTAAGCCCCTTTTCATCGAGCCATGCGTGTATCTTCTCCATCTCCTGCGGCCGGCGGATCTTGAGCGTGGTCGTCTTGACCAGGTCCTCTTCGGTCAGCAGGAAGTACTTGACGGATTTGTACGCCGGCATCCGTTTGTTGATTTCGCGGATCTCGGCGGCGGCCCAGTCCGCAAGCGCCTCATCGGTGTCTCCTGCGCCGGCGGGCAGATCTTCGCGCCGGATGACCAGTTTGGCACAGATATCGACCGCTTCGCGGGAACTCTGGTCTCCCCAGACGATGGACTCGCTGACCCCCGGGATCCTGTCGAGCAGGAATTCGATTTCTTCGGGGAACGCCTTTTTGCCGTTGGTGAGGACGATCATGGATTTCTTGCGCCCGGTGATGTGCAGACATCCCTTCCGGTCCAGATAGCCGATGTCGCCCGAACGGAACCATCCGTCCGCTCCGAGCGCCTCGGCGGTGTCTTCCGGATTCTGGAAGTACCCGAGCATGATGTTGGGGCCTTTGATCAGGATCTCGCCGAATGCCTGCGCTCCGGGTTCCGTCTCCTGGGTGTCGATGGCGATCTCCACGTCCGGGATCGGCTGGCCGACGCTCCCGAACGCGTTCACGAACTTGTTGCCGCAGCAGGCGACCGGAGAGGTCTCGGTCAGGCCGTATCCGCAGAAGAAATCGATGCCGATGCCGTCGAAGAAGCGGACCACCTCTTCGTCGAGCGCGGCCGCGCCGGAAACGCACAGTTTGATGCCGCCGCCCAAGGCCTCGTGGATCTGGTGGAAGACCTTGCGCCGGATATCGATGCCCGTCTTGCGCAGGACTCCCGTCAGCTTCAGCATCGTTTTCACGAGCTTGGCCTTCCCGGACTTTTCCAGCGTTTTCCCGATCTGCCGGTAGATGTTCTCGAACAGCAGGGGGACGCCGAGCATGATGTTGATTTTCCATTCCTTCAGGTTGTCCGTGAGATAGCGAAGCCCGTCCGTGAAGCAGATGGTGGCTCCGTAGTACGTCATGATGTAGACGCCGACCGTGTTTTCGAACGTGTGGTGCAGGGGGAGGATGGAGAGGTAGCGGTCGCCCGGCAGGATCTCCAGAACCCGAACGGAGGAATACACGTTGGCGCAGATGTTGCGGTGGTTGAGCATGACGCCCTTGCTGTTGGCGGTCGTTCCGGATGTGAACAGCAGCGAGCACATCGCTTCCGGATCGATGACCGCATCCAGAAAGGAACGGTCGCCGGACGCAATGCGTGCATATCCTTCTCGGATCAGGCTGTCCATGCCGCAGAACCGCGGATCGTCCGGCATCGCGCCTTCGAGGCGTTCGGGATCCATACAGATGAAATGGCGCACGCCCGGGAGAGCGCGCGCGGCCGCGGCCGCGATGTCGAGGTGCTTGGGATGGAAGATGAATGCGGCGGCTTCTCCGCGGCGTGTCAGGTTGATGACCTCTGACTCCGGCAGCTGACGGTCCAAGGGGACGGAAACCCCCGTGCCGCCGACCACCGCGTGGTGCGCGACCACCCATTCGTAGCTGTTCGCACCGACGATGACGATGTGGTTGCCATGCAGGCCCATGGCAAGGAGCTGCGTGCCGAACGCTTCGACATCCGCCAGAAGCCGGCGGTACGATCGCGTGTACACCTCCCCTTTGGGGACCCTGCGGAAAATGTAAGCGTCCATATCGCCGAACTTGTCGGCCGCATACCGGAGGTGCTGCTTGAGATCCGGCAGCCGGATCCGCCCATGAAACCGCTCGATGCCCTTGAACGTCTGCATAGAAGCCTCCCGTAGATATTTTGACTATCAAACAATTTTCTTGATTGTAACATGTGTGTCTGTCCAGTGCAAGAAGCCTTGGTTAAATCAGGTGTACCATGGAGGAAAGGCAGGAATTCCATGTGAAAAAGGTCACCATGTTCATTCTTCCGTCCTGTCCGTACTGCATCCGTGCGTTGAAGCGTATCGAAAAGGTGATGGACGCGAATCCTGAACTCCGTGCCGTCCCTTTCGAAACCGTGGATGAGCGCCGCCGTCCCGATCTGGCATGCGCGCACGACTACTACTTTGTACCGTCATTCTATGTGGACGGGCGGAAGGTATATGAGGAAGGTGTGCTT
>JAGOFF010000056.1 GCA_017997315.1 Clostridia bacterium | reverse complement strand
GATACATTCTGCGGGCCGGCTCGAAAAACGGCGTATCCCCGGTCGAGACAAAGATCTCCGCCGGGCCGGACTCCAGGATGCGCTCCACCGCCAGCCGCATCTGGGCGGTGCCGATGCCACGTCCCCGGAGTCCCGGCCGGACGCAGTTGTGCCCGACATGGACCCGGGCCGGCAGCTCACGGGGATCCCACGTGACGAATCCGACCGGCTCGTCCCCGTCCATCGTGACGAATCCGCACCGGTCCATCCTCTCCGTACGCTCAAAAACAAAGTCGTCGAATTTGTCCCAGTCCGCGCAGTCGATCTCCACGATGGCCGGTTCCGCGGCGTAGGCTTCCCGGAGCAGCTCCGCGACGACACCGCGCCGGCAATCGCTGAAACGGGCGGTCCGGATCTTGGTTTCCGTCATAATGCAGCCCCTCCGTCCATATCATCATTCATTCCAAGAATTATAGCGGATTGAGCCGGTTTCGGTAAGCACGGCATGCGGTATGATGGGATCAGGATCCATACTGTCTCCCGGATCCTTTCCGCTCATCGAGGCACGCATATGAATGACAAAACGTTCCGCGAGATCGGCCGCATTCTCCAGACCGCCTGGGACGACGGACGTCGCACGCTGCATGAGTACGAGGTGTATCGCGTGCTGTCAGCCATCGGCGTGGACGCGCCGCGTTTTGTTTTCGTCCGGAATCCGGACGAAGTCGACGCCTCGCTGCTGTCCCGTATTCCGGGTTCCGCCGTAATGGTCAAGGCGGTGTCACGCGATCTGTCTCACAACCAACGGTACGGAGGCGTCAAACGGGTAAGCACTTTGGATCCGCTCTATATCCGTTATGTTATGACGTCCATGCGTGAAGAGGTCCTGTCGCATTTCCCTCCATCCTCCCAGCCCCGTATTGACGGATTCCTTATCGTTGAATTCGTCCGATACACGCAGGCGCTCGGGAACGAGATCCTGATCGGGTTGCATGACGATCCGGCATTCGGAGCGGTCGTAACCCTGTCCAAGGGCGGCGAGGACGCGGAGTTTTTCTCCCGGTACTACGACCCGCCCAACCTGGTGCTGGCACCGGTTCCGCCCGAGACTGCGGACGCGGTCGTCGCGGGGCTCAAGATCCGGCACCGCTACGAGGAGGCCGGACATCGGGATTACCTGGACAAGATGGCGCGGGCGTTGACCGCGGCAAGCGATCTGGGTCACGCGTTTTCCGCCATGTCCGACCGTTCCCCGCGCTTCCGCATCGATACGCTCGACGTCAATCCGCTGGTCTTCTCCAAGGACGGCCGGTTCGTCGCCATCGACGGATATGCGGAATTCAGTCCCGCGGAGAAGGCGGAGCACGACTCCGGCCGGGCGGACACAACCAACCTCGACCGGTTCTTCCGGCCGGACGGCATCGCGGTGCTCGGTGTCTCGTCGGTTCCGGACAAGTACTCCATGGCCAAGATCATCGTCACGCTTTTCACGGACCTCGGCCGGGACGACCTGTTCTGCGTCAACCCGAAAGGCGGGAGCGCGGAGATCGCCGGCCGGACCTACCCGCTGTACCGCGACCTGTCGGAACTGCCGCGTCCGTGCGATCTGCTGGTCTATGCCGCTCCGTCGAAAAACACGCTCCGCTTCCTCGAGACCGTGCCGGAGAACCGCGCGGTGATCCTCATTTCGGGATTCCCTCCCGACACGGACTACCCGGGCTTCCTGGCCGCCGCCCGCTCGCGCCGCCCCGGGATCCGGATCATCGGGCCAAACTGCATGGGGGTTTTCCAGGCGCCCGACGGAGGGCATGCGGGAGTCAACACGCTGTTCATCGATGAAAGCCGGCTCCAGTTCCCCTGGTCGGAACGCAGCAACACCGCGCTGTTCACCCAAAGCGGCGCCATGGGCATTTCGATCATCGAACGCGCCCAGCATTCCCGAATCATCCGCACCATCGTGAGTATCGGGAACAAGGCGGACGTCAACATCCCCGACCTCATGGCCTACTTTGAGGAAGACCGCAACATCGACGTCATGGCGCTCTACATCGAGGGGATCCAGCCCGGGGAAGGCCGCGAGTTCTACCGGCTTGCGAGCGCCAGCCGAAAGCCGGTGATCGTCTACAAGGCGGGCCGGACCGAGGCCGGTGCCAAGGCGGCGGCCTCCCATACCGCCTCGATGTCCGGCAACTACGATGTGTTCCGGGCCGCCTGCCTGCAGGCCGGCTGTGTCCTGACCGAGCAGCTGGAGGATTTCTACAACTACACCAAGGCATTCGCCATGCTGCACGGGAAAGCCGTTGCGGGACGTCGGGTTGCGGGGATCGTCAATGCCGGTCTGGACGCCACGATGGGGGCCGACACGCTCGACTACCTGGAGCAGGCCGTGCTCTCGGACGATACCGCGGCACGGCTCCGCGCGCTCAACCGCCATGGGCTTGTTGACATCCGGACGTCGTTTCTGGACGTCACCCCGATGACCGACGACACGCTGTACGCCCGGTTCATCGAGGCCGTCGCGGCGGATCCGGACGTCGACTGCCTGTTTGTCGCGGTGGTGCCGCACATCGAGAACCTCAAGACCACCGAAGAGAACTACCGCGACCCGGACGCGTTCGCGGTGCTGCTTGCCGACATCGTCCGCGGAACGGACAAGCCGATCGTGGTTTCCGTCAATGCCGGGGACCACTACCGGCATCTGGTCGCGTATCTGGAGGAACGCGGGATTCCGGTCTTTGACAGCATCCCGGCAGCCATCCGCAGTCTCGACCGGTTCGTCCGGTACCGGATCGAGCGGCGGACCGGACGGCAGGACGGTCCGGACACGCCCGCGCCTACACCATCCCCGCGCTGACCAGTTCCCGGTAGTACGGACAATCCTCCAGCAGCCTTTCATGGTTGCCCTGCCCCAGAACGCGGCCATCCCGGAAGACGACGATCCGTTCGAATCCCGTCACGGCGGCCAGCCGGTGCGCGATGACCAGCACGGTCCGGCCCCGGAGACGCTCCAGCACGTTCGACATGACCTTCTCCTCGGTGACGTTGTCCAGCGCGGAGGTCGCTTCGTCCAGGATCACGATGCGCGCCGGGGAAAACCAGAGACGCGCCAGAGCGAGCCGCTGGCGTTCGCCGCCGGATAATCGGTATCCCCTTTCACCGACCGGGGTATCCAGGCCGTCGGCCAGCCTGTCGGTCCAATCACCCAGCCCGGCCTTCTCCAGAGCCTCCCGGATCGCCCCGTCGTCCGCGGTGCGGTCGAAACCCACATTCTCACGCAGCGTCCCGTCGAACACCGGAGACTCCTGCGGTATGTAGGCGATGTGTTCATAGTAGCTGTCCAGGTCCAGCGCGGACAACGCCTTCCCGTCCACCCGGATCGCGCCCGCGGTCGGCTTGAGCAGCCCGGCGAGCAGCCGGGCCGCGGTCGACTTGCCCGACCCGCTTTCCCCGACAAACGCCAGGGACTCCCCGCTCCGGACCGACAGATCCAGCTGTTCGAACACCGGTTGTCCCGCATACTCGAACCGCACGCCATCGAACTCGAAGCCGCCGCTCAACGCCTCCACGCGTTCGCCCGCCCCCAGCTGCGGATCGTCCGGCAGATCCAGAAAATCCGCATACCGCCGGAATGCGGCGCGGTCCAGCCGGTACTGCACATACAGAACGTTGAAGATCGCGACCGGGGTATAGGCATTGTCCACCAGCGCAACCAGCGCGACGATCCCGCCGACGCTGATCGCTCCCGAACGCCACCCGAACAGGATGATCGCGGCCTTGACCAGCAGGATCAACAGCGCGAACGCCGCAAAGAACGCCTCGTGGATCATCTTCATCCGGACCTTGGCCGAGACGATCGCATCCCCGGCGGCGGAAGCTTTGCGGATCTCGTCGGGAAACCGCTTGTGGAGCCGGAACACGACCATCTCCATGAGGCCGCGGACCAGCAGGTGGTTCAGATTCTCCTCGTTGACCAGGATGCGTTCCTTGATCCGGTACAGCGCCTTGAGCAGCAGATTGCTCAGGAAGAAGACCAGCACGTACCCAAGCAGGATCGTGAGCATGACCGTCCGGTTGATCCGATAGATGAACAGCATGCTGAACACGATCGACGGGACGATTTCGCGCGCCAGCCGGAACCAGAATTCGAACACGATCCCCTTGCCGGCCGCCGCGCCGTTCTCGATCCGCTGCACCAGCCTGCCCGTCCCGAGCAGCCGGTATGCCTGGTAGTCGATGCGCGCGGCTTTTCCCAACGCGGCCATCTTGAATCCGAGGTGGATGCCGTGCTCCAGTTTGTTCGACGGATACTCGTCCAGATAATTGACCACGATGGACAGGCCGAGCACCGATGCATACAGGAACACGGCTCCGGCCGTCAGGGTGCCCGCGGTAAGCCGGTCGATCAGCGTGCGGAACACCGACGCTCCGTAATTCATGAGAAAAGCGGCCAGAATCCCTTCGGCCAGAAACAGCGCCGTGAGTCCACGGCGCGGCTTGATGATGTCGCTCCAGTGTTTCATCCCTTGCACTCCCCCGTTCCTTGTTGGGGTGGGACGGATCCGTGCAGTCGGGCCTGCCGGCAGGGGGTTCGCTCAGTGCAATCCGCCGGCGGAAGGCGTCGACCGCACCGAGCGGATACCTCGTTTTTCACGCATGTGCGCCACCTCCGAACCGGATTGCTGCTTCCCATGATACCCTTTCGTCCCCCTGACTGCCATAAGGCAGTCAGGAACAGGAAAACGGCCCTCCCTTCGGGAGAGCCGCCTTGCCGTTTCACAGGGATTCCGCTTCTAGCGGATCTTGCCGGGCAGAGGGATGTGGTCGAGGGAAACGAGCGGGATGCCCTTGTACTCCGTCCGCTTCTCCCCTTCCGTCAGAACGCACGCGATGACGGCCAGTTCGAAGCCGACTTTGCCTGCCATGGCGATCACCGCGTCGATGGTGCCGCCGGTCGATACCACATCGTCGATGAAGCACAGCCGCTTTCCCTGGAACTTCTCGTATTTCTCCTTGCCGATCCACAGCTGCTGCGGATCTTCCGTCGTGATGGACTTGGCGACGACGTGCTTGGGTTCCTTCATGAAGCTCTTGCGGCTCTTGCGCAGTTCCAGATAGCTCGCGTGCGCACCGGATATGGCTTGTGTCAGCCCGGACGACTTGGTCTGCACGGTGACGAACGAATCAAAATCGAAGGCAGCCAGTTTTTCCGTGAGCTGCCTGGCGGCGGCACGGTTCCAGTCGGCCTCGCCGGTCATGTCGAACGAGTAGATGCAGAACCCTCCGCCGATGTCCATCAGCGGCAGGTCGATCTCGCAGTCGGGGCCGAGCCGAACTTTCCAGACAGGGGGAAAACCGGTTTCCATCGGGGGAACCTCCTTATGCCAGACCGACATACGATCCGAGATACCGCACCGCGACGCCAACAACCATCCCGAGGAACGGGTTCTTGGACCAGGCCGTCACGCCGAGGGCGACATATCCGCTGACCGAGCCGTCCGACTGGGACACGGCGGACAGGTTCGGGACAAAGGTCAGTGCGATTCCGATGACCAGCAGGAAGCCGGCGATGCTCTGCGCGGGCAGATAACGGCCCAGCCGGCCGATCAGCCCGACCAGCACCAGGATGCCGGTCACGAACATGAAGGCGATGCCGCACCACACCGGCCAGGGAGCGCCCGCGGTGCCCGAGATGATCGCCTCGATCGGGGGGCCGCCGAAGAGTGCGCTCGGGAAGTCGGCCAAGGAGTTGATGACGGACAGATGGTCGAAGTTCTGGGTCGTTCCGGCGATGCTCGCGGTGATGCCGCCGAACGAGATGTTGGCGCCGATGTTGAGCATCACCAGGCTGAGCGCGCCCAGGACGACGGTCAGGTTCACAACCGGCTTGATCAGCTTGAAGTCGCTCCAGTACGCCTTTTTCCAGAAGCGCCATTCGGTGCTCATCTGGAGCTGTTCGCGGCCTTCCTCCATGATCTTGGAGAGGTCGACGCGCCTTTTCTGCAGGAAGAGGAAGTCCGCGGTCGAAACCACGACCGAGATGAAGATGGTCCAGACCACTTTGTTGGAGCTGTTCTGGAAGATCGCGTACGCCGCGATGGCGGAGACGATCGAGATGATCGAGGTTCGTTTTTCCTGTCCGAACATGTCCCAGGACACGCCGGCAAGGATCAGTCCGACGCCGCTCATCATGCCGGCGATTATGGTGGCGCCGGCAAATTCCGAAATCTTGGTGATTCCACCGAAAAGTCCGAGTCCTATCATCAGGACGGCGGCCAGCAGGATGGAACTTACATTGTTCCGCAGGTTCTTTTTGATGCTGGCTACGGTGATGGTCTCGGCCTGCGCCGAGATCGGGGTCACAGACCCGGTGAACAGATTTCCGAACGCACCCACGAGATAGGCGAATCCGGCCGGTTTCAGCGCGAAACCGCGGGCCTCGGCATACAGGAGTTGGGGAACGCCGTTGATGATGACTGCAATGACCGCCAGGACAAACGGACCGATGGAGTCGATGAAAGATGGCACGTTCAATCACCCTTCCTGAATAGAATGCAACCAATATACACGACCGGGACGACACAAGGCAATCCGCAAAATGCTGATTTTTGCGTGATTTCAAAGAAAAGGCGCCCCAACTTCCGGAGCGCCTTGTATTCTCATCCATGTTTAAAAATACGGTTTCAACCTGGAGCGTCCGGAACCGGCGTCGAACGGCCTATCCGTCGATGCCGATGCGGATGCAGACCGGCATCGACCGGTCGATGCCGTCCGGGAGACGGACGACCAGCGCCCCGTCCCTTTGCTCGAAGTCCGTCGGGCGTCCGGAGACGGATACCGACCCGGCGATCTCGCCGTCCAGCCGTCCCAGATGGTGGATGACCGCTTTCTCCCCGCTTCCCGGACGCATCATGTAGGCATGCACCGCGCCGGGCTTCCGGGTGAACCGGAAATCGGTCGGCAGCCAAGTAGCCTTCCCTTCCTGGAACGGGCCGCCCGCGAGTTCGGTTTTTCCTTCCCGATGGAATGCGTTGGGTCGCGAGCCGTAGATTCCGTCCCCGTTCTCCCGGAGCCATTTCCCCAGACGTTTCAGTGTGTACCGCGCCTCGTCGTCGATCGTGCCGTCGGGGCGCTGGGTCACGTTCATGAGCAGGTTCCCGTTCTTGGAGACGATATCCACGAGGGTGTCCGCGACTTCTTCCGCTGTCTTGTAGACGTCGCGCACATTGTAGAACCAGTCGCCCAGGCTGGTGTCGTCCTGCCAGGGTTCCGGAAGCGGATCGGGGGACAGTCCGCGCTCGATGTCCAGCACCCCGATACGGGTGACCCCTTCGGCCTTGTTGCGCGCGTCGTGCTGCTTGAACGTGTAGACCGCACGGTTGACGCCGCCGTTCGCCAGCGCGCTGGTGTTGTACAGATGGGCCACCAGCGCGTATCCGGTCTCTCCGAACGGAACTTCACCGTCGGAGTAGAGCAGATCGGGCTGAAACCGGTCGACGACATCCCGGATCCGTGAAAACCAATCCGCCTGGTAGCGGGGATTCCGCGTGTACCAGTTCCACCCGTCCGGGGTGCTGACCCACTCGCTGTCGTTGTCACGGTACAGGCTCCGGTTGGCCGGATCCGCGCCGTCGTAAGGGACGCCCGCATAGGGACCGGATTTGTCCGCGCCATGCGAGGCGGAGAACCAGGTATAGGAGGCGCCGAGGTGCTCCGACAGTCCGAAAGGCAGCCCGTGGCGCTTCGCCTCCGCCTGCCAGAGCGCGCAGATATCCTTGTGCGGACCGACGCGGACGGAGTTCCACGGATGATGGGGGGAGTCGTAGTTGTCGAAGTTGTCGTGATGCACCGCCTGGCCGACGAAGTACCGGGCGCCGGACTCCACGTACAGGTCCATCAGTCCGGCCGGATCGAAGCGCTCGGCCTGCCACAGCGCGGCGACGTCCTTGAATCCGAACCGGGAGGGGTGGCCGTACCGCCGCCAGTGGTACAGGTACTGCGGGCTGCCCTCGATGTACATGTTCCGGGCGTACCAGTCCCCGTACATCGGTACGGACTGCGGCCCCCAGTGGCTCCAGATCCCGAACTTGGCATCCCGGAACCAGTCGGGAGCGGCATAGGTCTTCAGGCTGTCCAATGTCGGTTCGAACGGTCCTGTCAAAATCTGCGGTCGATCGATCCTGTCCATCGTTTGGATCCTCCCTATGAATTTCCGGATATGCCGGTTATCGGATCTCCTCGTCGAACACCACCGCGACTTTTCCACACTTGCCTTCCGCCATCAATGCGTAGGCGTCCGACACCCGCTCGAGCGGGAACCGGTGCGTGACCAGGTCCTCGGGGTGGATCCCCCACCGGACCAGCTTCTCCGTGAGTTCCTCCATCTTCCAGATGCTGGTGACCCAGGACCCAAAAATCGTTTTCTGGTCGTGGATGATGTCGGGGCTGGGCAGGATGTCCATCGTGCCCCCCTCCCCGATGCAGACGAACCGGCCCCACTTCCGCGCAGCGCGGATCGCCAGTCGGCGTGCGTCGGCGTGTCCGGAGCAGTCGGCCGCGCGTTCGACTCCATGTCCGCCGGTGGCATCCAGGATCCGTTCGAGCGTGTCCGGTCCGGAGACGAAAACCTGGTCGGCGAGTTTCTTTTCCAGTGCGATCCGGCAGCGCTCCGGGGTGACATCCACCCCGATGGTCTGCCGCGCGCCCATCGCCCGGGCCAGCATCAGAGCCGCGAGCCCGACCGGGCCGAGTCCGGTCACGAGGACCGCGTCGGTACCCGACACCCCGATCTTCTCCAGCCCTTCGTACACGGTCCCGAATCCGCACGCGACCTGCGCTCCGTCGGTGTAGCTCAGCGCGTCCGGCAGCGGCACGCAGTCCTTTTCGTCCGCGAGGATGTACGGCGCCATGCCGCCGTCCCGCTGCCAGCCGTAAGCCGCGCGGAGCGGGCTGGTGCAGCTGATCATGTACCCCCGGCGGCAGTCCGGACAGAGTCCGCACCCCGAGATATGGTACAGGATCACGCGGTCGCCCTCCTTGAAACGCCGCATGCCCGGACCGCAGCGGACGATCTGCCCGGCCGGTTCGTGCCCTGCGATCTTGTCCTGGTAGCCTTCCGGCCCCTTGCCCACGTGCTCCCGGTAGATGGCCCGGATGTCGCTGCCGCAGATCGTGGACGCCTTGGTCCGGATCAGGACCTGGCCGTGCCCCGGTTCCGGAATCTCGACCTCCCGCAGCTCGACGGTGCTGTTCCCGGGCAGATAGGCGGCTTTCATCATCGTACTCATGACGGTTTCCTCCGATATCCTGGATTACGGCGCGGCCCGGACCGGAATTCTACTCGCCGGTCACGACGCCCTTTTTCAGGATGATGTTCGCATACAGCGCCTTCTCGCCGGTGGCGATGACCGCATACGCCTTCTTCGCCCGCTCGTAGAATTCGAAGCGCTCGATGAACGCGATCCGGTCCCGGCCGGGTTCACAAAGACGGACGATCTCCCGATACGTATCCCAGACCGACGGTTTCACGTCGTCTCCCGGAACGACCGCCATCAGCGCGACCGGGGAGTCCACATAGGTGTCCAGCGGGAAAAACCGCAGGATCGCGTCCAGCAGTTCCGGCACTCCGTGTCCGTCGCACCGGACAAGCCGGTTCGCAAGTGCGGCCGACGGGAAGTTCCCGTCCGCCAGCACGAGCTCGTCGCCGTGCCCCATCTCCATGAGGATTTTCAATAGTTCAGGCGGCAGGATCGATGGTATTCCCTTCAGCATCGCATATACTCCTTCAGCGGTCGGTACTCCCGCTTTCATCCCACAGATCGGGCCAGTCCCGGGCGCCTTCCCACAGGAAGACCTGCCCCTTGATCAGCCGGCAGTCCCGGTCGATCCCCCCGATCGCCGCCATTTCCGCGTCGGTCAGGGGCTCTCCGGCGGCGCTTGCCAGGTTGGAGAGCAGATTCGTCCTCCGGGTCGAGAACGGGATCGGGACCTGGCCGCGCTGGACCGCCCACCGGATGCAGACCGCGGCGGGATGGACGCCGCGGGAGCGGGCGATCCCGACGAGGACCGGATCCTCCAGGTCGACGGTATCCTCCGGGGTCCGGTCCCGCTCGGGCCTGCCCGGGGAACCGAGCGGGGAATACCCGACCGGCACGATCCGGTTTTGAATGCAGAAATCGAACAGCGCGGGCTGCTGGAAGTGAGGGTGCAGTTCCATCTCGTTCGCGGCCGGCGGGATCCGCGCGTCCCGGAGCACCCGCCGGAGTTTTGCGACGGTCATGTTGGACGTCCCGATGTGACGCACCAGCCCGGCGTCGACCAGCCGTTCCATCTGCCGCCAGGTCTCCATGTACTGTTCATGGATGTACGGCACCGCGTGCGGATCCCGGGATCCGACGTCCACCCCGGGCGCATGATGGTTGGGGTATGGCCAGTGCACCAGGAACAGGTCCAGGTACTCGAGCCCCAGATCCCGGAGCGAGCGGGCACAGGACAGCAGCACATCTCCAGGCCCGTGCATGTCGTTCCACAATTTGGAGGTGATGAAAAGCTCCTCCCGCGCGACTCCGTTCCGACAGACCCGCCGGAGCGCGTCCCCGATCTGCACCTCGTTCCCGTACACGGAGGCGCAGTCGATGTGACGGTATCCAAGCGCGACCGCTTCCCGTACCGCCTCGCCGACCGCCTCCGCCGGCACATGGTCGGAACCGAACGTGCCGAGCCCGATCGCCGGCATCCGGGCGCCGGTATGCAGCGTCCGTTGCGGGATCCGGGCGGGATCGATGCGGTCCGGATCCGGAATGGTCTTTGATGCAGACATGGTGCCTCCCTGCCGCGGGAAGTCTCTCCCGCCGTTCATCCGATGTCTAGCGGAGGTTCTCGACCGCGGCGCGCTCGATCGCCAGTCCGGCGGAGTACCGGTGCATGAAAGTCTTGAATCCTTCGATGTCCGCGGGATCGGGATCGACCGTGATCCCGCGCTGACCGGCGAAGACCCGGTTGGTCAGGTACGCCTCGAGCGACTCGCCGGGCGCACGTTCGACCCGGTAAGCCGCCAGTACCGCGATGCCCCAGGCACCGCCCTCGCCCGCGGTCTCCATGACCGAGACCGGAACGCCGACCGCCGCGGCCATGATGCGCTGGCCCACCTCGCGGGTCTTGAAGAATCCGCCGTGGCCGAGGATCTCGTCCACCTGGACCCCCTCTTTTTCCAGCAGGATGTCCATACCGGTCCGGAGCGCGCCCAGGGACGCGAACAGCTGGGTCCGCATGAAGTTCGCAAGGGTGAACGCCGCATTCGGAAGGCGCGTGAACAGGGGCCTCCCCTCCTCGAAGTGCGTGATGTGCTCACCGGATACATATCCGTAGGACAGAAGCCCTCCTCCGTCCGGGTCCCCCTGCAGCGCCAGCCCGAGCAGCGTGTCGTACAGCTTCGGCTTGCCGACCTCGACGCCCAGCGCTTTCAGCGCTTCCGCAAACAGACCGATCCATGCGTCGTAGTCCGAGGTGCAGTTGTTGGAGTGGACCATGGCCACAAGCCGGCCTGCGGGCGTCGCCACCAGGTCGATCTCGGGGTACGCCCGCGAGAGCGCCTTCTCCAGCACGATCATCGCAAAGACCGAGGTGCCCGCGGACACGTTCCCGGTCCGGGGAGACACGCTGTTGGTGGCGACCATGCCGGTTCCGGCGTCCCCTTCCGGCGGACAGAACGGCACCCCCGGCTGCAGTTCCCCGGTCTCGTCCAGCAGCCGCGCGCCTTCCGCGGTCAGACAGCCGGCATCCGCGCCGGCGGGCAGCGACTGCGCCAGGATATCCTCCAGCCGCCAGGGGTAGCCGTACGGCGCAACCAGGTCCTGGAACATCGTCATCCGTTTCCGGTCGTAGTCCCCGGTGACGAGATCGATCGGGAAAACCCCGGATGCCTCGCCGACGCCCAGCACCTTGCGCCCGGTCAGCTGCCAATGGATGTAGCCCTCGAGCG
>JAGOFF010000055.1 GCA_017997315.1 Clostridia bacterium | reverse complement strand
GAGCGCCTTCGGGGTTATGAGGTCGCGGCGGGTTTTGCCGGCCGGGCACGGCTGATCGCCCATATCGGAGCGCTCTCGACCGCCGAGGCCGTCGAGCTGGGCCAGGCCGCCGGACGGATGGGGTACGATGCGCTCGCGGCGGTTCCACCGTTCTACTTCCGGCATTCCCCCGAGGCGATCCTCGGATACTACCGGGATATCGTCTCCGCGACCGGAATGCCCGTGATGCTGTACAACTATCCTGCCAACACCGGGGTGCAGCTCGATTTCTCGCAGCCGGCCTTCCGCGAACTTCTGCTCACCCCCGGCATCGTGGGGCTCAAGCACACGAACTACGACCTGCGGCAGATGCAGCAGATGCTGGAGATCAATCCCGGGCTTGTGGTCCTGAACGGGTATGAGGAAGTGCTGCCCGGCGCGCTCGCACTGGGGGCTACCGGGGCGATCGGGAGTACGTTCAACTGCTTCCTGCCGTTCTGGAAACGCGTATACGACGCGTCGCGGGCGGGCCGGAACGACGAGGCGTGCGGACTGGCCGCGCGCGGCGCCCGCCTTGTGGCCGCGATCTCGGGGGGCGGGCTGATCGCCGCGATCAAGTATGTGCTGCAGAAGCAGGGAATCGCAGCGGGGGATCCGCGGAAACCCTTCCTGCCGCTGACACCGTTGCAGCGTGCCGCGATCGACCGGGCGCTGGAGGAGACTCCGCTCGACTGAAGCCGGCCGGAGTCAGTGCGTGCGTCCGATGATCCGGATCGTATCCCCGACCGCCTGCCGGATCGCCTCGACCATGCGCGCGGAATTTCGGCAGGCGGTTTCGACGGGCCGTGTGTTGGTGATGCAGGACGCCAGGACAATGGTGTCGGCGCCCCGCCGGACCATCTCCGCGGCGCGCGCCGCCGCTTTGTCGCCCGGGCAGCCGCCGCAGGTCGAGACGCCAACCAGTTCGATGTCCTCTTCCGTCCCCGCAAAGGCGGACTGCCTGGTACGCATGACCTGAAGGCAGATGGAGGCGGGGCACATGGATTCGGTTTTCAGGCATCGGATCAATCCAGCTTTCATGACGGTTCTCCTATCCTTCCGCCGGCTGCAGCCCCAAAGCCGGGCGCAGCTCGTCCAGACTCCTGATTTCGAGGGTGGGAGGGGCGGCCTCCGCCGGCCGCGTGTCGCCGGACGGATTGTACCAGCAGGTCATCAGACCGGCTGCGGCGGCTCCCGCGATGTCCGCGTGCCACAAGTCGCCGACCATCAGCACGCGCGCCGGATCGCCGCATCCGCACATTGCCCGGGCGGCGTCGAAGAACGCGCGGTCCGGCTTCTGCTCCCCGATGGTTTCGGATGCCGCGACCAGCGGGAAGTAGCCGGCCAGTCCGACGGCTTCAAGTTTTGCGAGCGCGGTGCGGTAGACCCCGTTGGTCGCGATGAGCAGCGGCAGCCGGCCGTGCAGGTCCCGCACCAGTTCGATCGCACCGGCGGTCAGGACCGTGTTGACGGCCAGCAGCCGCTGGTAGGCCGTGTCGATGGCGCGGGCTTCCGCGGTCCCGCCCTTCAGCGGATGTCCCGCCTCGGCAAAAAAAACCTCGAACCGCCGGGTGAGCAGAACGTCCCGGGGAATCTCGCCCCGTCCGTACGCGTCCCAGTGCTCCTTGTTGATCGCGCGGTACCGGTCCGCGTTCGATTCGGTCGGATCGACTCCGCGCTCCGCGAGGATCTCCAGGATGCTGCGGTGTTCCGCCACCCGGAAGTCGATCAGCGTGCCGTCCAGATCAAAAAAAACCGCGTCGAGCCGGGAAAGTCGGATCATAAACATGGACTCCCTGCGCCGGCGGATCTTGTCCGGCCACCGGCTGTTTTGTAGAAGTATACCTGTTTTGCATGCGCCGGAGTGCTTGACGGATCGGATTTCATGCGAGAAAATGCGCTTATCCGGATTCCATGCGGAGATTTGCGCTTATAATGGAGTAATCAACTGCGCGCGGGAGGAGGCGGCCGAATGGATCAGGGAGAGAGAGTCTACGCAGTAATTTGTCCGCCATACAGGGAGGTCCTGTACAAAAGCATCAGCGGGGGCTTCCTGCTGATCGCCGACGTGCCGTTGACCCCTGTGGCCAAGCGGATTTTTTCCGACAAGGGCACGCGTGAAAAGAAGAAGGTCAAGCTGGAACTTTCGATGAAGGAAGCCTACAATCTCGCTCTCCAGGTCCTTCCGTACCAGCGCCTCGGGTATTATTTCGACTGATCCGCGATTTCCCGGCGCGCAACACGCGCTGGAATGCACTGCATGGCCGCCGGCATGACCGACGGCCTTTTTGTTGCTCCTGAAAGAAGTGCGGCGGATGTCCGACCCATCCGAAACTGGTAAAATGAAACCTGAACCGCAACGATACTTTTCCGGAGGAACCGCAACATGAAAGACCTGACCGGTAAAACCCTGGGCATCATCCACGCCGCGGTGTTCACCGCGAACACCGTACAGCCGTACATCACCGAGATCATTCCCGAGGTCGAAGTCCTGCATTTCGGGGACGACGCGGTCCAGCGCGACAACCTGGCCGCTCCCGTCGGGACCATCCCCCGGGCGAACTTCGTCAAGTTCATCAACTACGCGAAATCCCTGCAGGACGCAGGCTGCCACATGATTCTGCTGGGCTGCTCGACGTTCAACCAGGCCGCGGAGTTCGCGCGCCCGGTCATCGACATCCCGATACTCCAGATCGACCGTCCCATGATGGATCTGGCGGTCCGGCAGGGCAGCCGCATCGGGCTGCTGGCCACACTGCCCTCGACCGTGCCGTCATCCGAACGTCTGCTGCGCCAGGCCGCCGCCGAGGCGGGCCGCGACATCACGGTCGAGACCGTGCTGTGCTCCGAAGCGTTCCGCGTGCTTCGAGCCGGGGATCCGGAAAAGCATAACGAGATGCTGCTCGCGGAGATCGACCGGCTGTCCCGGAACGTCGACTGCATCGTCATGGCGCAGGTGTCCATGTCGGTGCTCGAGAAGCGGCTGACAAACACCCGCGTTCCTGTCTACAACTCCGGCCGGACCGGATTCGAGCGGGTGCGCTCGATGCTCGAGGCCATGGACTGAGGTCGATACGATGCGGCTGGGATACACCATCTCCATGGCGGCGGAGGACGACGCGCGGATCGGGCTGCATCGGCTGCCCGAGCTGGTGCGGGCCGGATATGACTACGCCGAGGTCCCCCTCGCGCAGGTCATGGCGCTGGACGACGCCGCCTTCGCGCACGACGTGCTCGGGGCGCTCGACGACGCCGGCATCCCGTGCGAAGCCAACAACAATTTCCTGCCCCGTTCGATCCGGCTGACCGGACCGCATCCGGACCGCGATGTCGCGCTCGATTACGCCCGCCGTGCCTTTGCGCGCGCCCGCGCGATGGGGTCCCGGATCGTTGTGTTCGGATCGTCCGGATCGCGCAACGCCCCGTCGGGATTTCCGCTTGAAACCGCGACCGCGCAGTATTTCGAGTGGCTGCGCGAATTCGGAAGCCTGGCGGACGACCACGGGCTGCTGCTGGTGGTCGAACACCTCAACCGGCTCGAGTCCAACGTGGTCACGACGTTCCGCGAGGGGATGGAGGCGGTGAAGGACCTGCGGGCTCGCGGGGCCGGAATGCTGCTTGACACCTATCATTTTCATATCGGTAACGAAGATCCCGCGCTGATCGTACGCCACGCTTCCGCGATCGGGCACGTCCACCTCGCCCGGACCTGCGGCCGTTCGCTCCCCTGCGACGGGGACGAGGGCGACGTCGCCATCTCCGTCGCGGCACTGGCCGCGGGGGGATATGACGGCCGGATCAGCATCGAATCCTATCTCGACGATCCGGTGCTGGGACTCGGCCGCGCCGCGTCGCTCGTGCGCCGGTTGTGGGCGGGACGTCCCGCACCTGCGCCCCTATCCTGACCGTCCGGCCGGCCGCCCGAACGCGGCGCCGGACCGGCGACGGCATCCTGCCGCATCCCATTGTACAAGGAGGCATCCCCATGCGTACCGACCCTTCCGTTCTCCCGATCACCGTCGACGTTGCCCGTGACCGCGGGATCTTCCCGCGCACCTGGCAGTACATCGGATATGACGAATGCAACCTCACCCTGACCCCCGACGGACGCGAACTCCTGGCCAAGTTCGGGCGGCTGGCCCGGGGAGGGCCCGCCAGCCGGGAGAATCCCGCCCATTACTATGTGCGCGCCCACCACATGCTGTGTACCGGAAACCTGCAGGCGGTCGCGAAATGGGGTTCGACCAACGTCTACACGGAGGACGCTGACGGCAACCCGGTCCATGACTTCACGGTGATCGACCGCATGCTGGACGTCTGGCTGTCCTGCGGACTCAAGCCGTTTTTCGAGATCGGATTCATGCCGCGCGACCTGGCGGACCCGCGTTTCATCGAGAACGGCAAAGAGTATGATCTCGGCATGATGGGCGACTATCGCCGGCGCGGATGGTCCGCCCCGCCCAAGGACTACGGGCGCTGGTACGACCTGGTCCGGGACCTGGTCGCGCACTGCGTCGGCCGGTACGGCCGTGCCGAGGTCGAATCCTGGTACTGGGAACTCTGGAACGAACCCGACATCTTCTACTGGCGGGGGACGCGCGACGAGTTTTTCCGGCTGTACGACGTGACCGAGGCTGCGGTCCACGACGCGCTGCCGACCGCGTACTTCGGCGGACCCGCCACCACCGGCACCCACCTCCCGGACGGGAATGCAGCGCAGTTCCTCGACGCGTTCCTGGACCATGTAAAGAACGGGACGAACCACCATTCCGGCCGGACCGGCACCCGCGTGGACTATCTGTCGTTCCACACCAAAGGCGGCATCTACAACACCACGCTCCGCCGGGAGAAACAGCTTCCCACCATCGACCTGTTCCTGGACAACGTGCGCGTCGCGGCCGCGATCATCCGGAAGTACGGGTTCGACCATCTCGAGATCGCGCTTTCCGAAGCGGATCCCGACAGCTGGGCCGCGGGGGGACGGTACGACAACTTCAACCTCAACTTCCGCAACACCGAATACTTCGCCTCGTACATCGCCTGCTCCTACGAACGCCTTTACGCCCTGGCGGAAGAGCTCGGCATGGACCTGCGGCCTCTCGCGTGGACGTTCGCGTTCGACTGGGAGCGGCTTTTCGAAGGCATGCGCACGTTCACGACCCGCGGAGTGGACAAGGCGGTGTTCAACCTGTTCAAGATCTACGCCCGGCTCGGGGAACGCCGCGTCGGGGCGAAAGCACTGATCCCGATCGACGCGGACGGGGTCCGCACCGGCGTCTGGGCGTTCCGGACCTACGATCCGGAGGACGGGGAGACGGTCCAGGTCCTTCTGGTCCGCCACCATGACGACTGGGACGTCGACACCGACGCGGAACTCGAAGTGCGCATCGGCGGACTGCCGTTCGACGGACTCGCGGTCGCGCGCCGGTTCCGCATCGACGCCGCCTGGTCCAATCCCTATGCGGAGTGGAAGCGCCAGGGGATGCCGGACTATCCGGATCCGGAGCAGTACCGCGCGGTCAAGGCCCGGGACGGACTCGAATCCCCGCCCGACCTGGCGGGCGTTTCGGCCGGCGGGAACCTGACGCTTCGCACCACCCTGCCGTCCCACGCCGTCGAGCTGCTTGAGATCCGCAAAGCCTGAACCGCCCGCTGCATCGCTGCAGCAACCAATAGATCCACAAGCGAGGAGAACCGGAACATGACGAAAATCATCAATCCCATCCTGCCCGGCTTCAACCCCGATCCCAGCATCCTGCGGGTCGGGGACGACTACTACATCGCGACCTCCACGTTCGAGTGGTGGCCGGGAGTCCAGATCCACCACTCCCGCGACCTGGTGCACTGGCATCTGGTCGCGCACCCCCTCAACCGCACCTCCCAGCTCGACATGCGCGGAAATCCGAGTTCGACCGGCATCTGGGCGCCCTGCCTGAGCTGGTCGGACGGGGTGTTCCACCTGATCTACACCGATGTCAAATCCTGGCGGAACGGCATGCCGTACAAGGACACCCCGAACTATCTGGTGACCGCGGCCGACGTATGCGGGGAGTGGTCCGATCCGATCCCCCTCAACGCCTCCGGGTTCGATCCCTCGCTGTTCCACGACGATGACGGTCGGAAATGGCTGATCAACCTGGTGGTCGACCACCGGCCGTTCCGGAACCGGTTCGGGGGCATCGTGATCCAGGAGTACGATCCGACGCAGAAGAAACTCACCGGTCCCATCCGCACGATCTTTCCGGGGACTTCCCTCGGCCTCTGCGAAGGGCCGCATCTGTACAAGATCAACGGCTGGTACTACCTGATGACCGCGGAAGGCGGCACGGGATTCAACCATGCGGTCACCACCGCCCGTTCCCGTTCACTCTTCGGACCCTATGAAGTCGACCCGGAGAATCCGGTGATCTCCTCCCGCTATGACGCGTGCGCGCCGATCCAGCGCAGCGGGCACGGGAGCCTGGTCGAGACCCAGAACGGCCGCTGGTTCATCGCCCATCTCTGCGGCCGGCCGCTCCCCAACAAGGGCCGCTGCACCCTCGGACGCGAGACCGCGATCCAGGAGGTCCGCTGGACGGAGGACGGCTGGCTGCGCACGGTCAGCGGGACCAAGGCCACCCCGGTCGAAGTCGACGCTCCCGGACTGCCCGAGCATCCCTGGCCGCCGGTCCCGGTCCGCCAGGACTTCGACACCCCGGACCTCGACATCCACTTCGCCACCCCGCGTGTGCCGCTGCTCCCGCCGTACTGCACCGCAACCGAGCGTGCCGGCTGGCTGCGGCTCCGCGGCCGGCATTCCCCGGCGTCGCTGTTCGACCAGTCGCTGGTCGCCCGCCGGGCGCAGCACTTCGTCTACCGCGCTGAGACCTGCCTGGAGTTCGACCCGGTCAATTACCAGCAGATGGCGGGGCTGATGTGCGTGTACGACACCGACAACCACTACTACCTGCAGGTGACCTGGGACGAGGAGAAAGGGCGCGTGCTCTGGCTTCAGTGCGTCGTCAACCGGCAGACCACCTGCCCCGCCGCCCCGCTGCCCCTCGCGTCGCCGAGGGTCTGGCTGCGCGCCGTGGTCGACCATGACCGGCTGCAGTTCTTTTTCTCCACGGACGGCGCGGCCTGGAACAAGTACGGGCCGGAGCTGAACTATGCGACTCTGTCGGACGAGCAGTTCGAGATGATGGGGGAGGGCCGCTTTACCGGGTCCTTCGTCGGCATCACCTGCAACGACATGAGCGGACAGTGCATCCCGGCGGATTTCGACTACTTTGACTACGACCCCGATCCGGCTGCGGCCGGACTGCTGTCACAGTCGTCGCAGTACTGAAGGCCGTACCGGACACAGCAGGGGGAGCCGCCCGGCCGAGGAGGGTATGCCATGGTCTCCTGGATCTGGATCCCCGTTTCGATCTTGTTGTTCTGCGCGGCCGTCCTGCTGGTCATCGGCTGGCAGGTCGTCACGTTTGCGCTGGCCCGCAGCGCCAGCCGGGCGATGGCCTACCAGGGGCTGGACCTGGACAAGTACCAGCCTGCCGGAAATCCGGACGATCCCGTCGAATGGGCGGCCGCCCACGCCGCCGCGGACTGGACGCAGCCGTCGGATGCGGGGCTGCTGCGCGCCTGGCACTTCCCGGCAGCGGCGGAGTCCGACCGGTGGGCGGTGCTGGTGCACGGATATACCGGAAGCGCCGAAATGAGTTTTCCCTGGGCGAAGCGCTTCCATGAACTCGGATTCCACGTGCTCGCGGTGGACTGCCGCGCGCACGGCCGGAGCGAAGGACGCTATATCGGCATGGGATGGCCGGACCGCAGAGACCTGGTCGGATGGACCCGGATGATCGCCGGGCGGCAGCCCGGAGCGCGGATCGTGCTGTACGGCGTATCGATGGGTGCCGCCACGGTCATGATGGCCTCGGGAGAACGCGATCTGGCGCCGGGAGTCGCCTGCGTGGTCGAGGATTGCGGATTCACCTCGGTCTACCGGGAGTTCGGGCACCGCGGCCGGCGGATGTTCCATATCCCGACGCTGCCGATTCTCCTGCCCGCCTCGCTGGCCTGCCTGGTCCGGTGCGGATGGTCCATTATCGGCGCTTCCGCGGTCCGGCAGATCCGCCGGCACCGGCTCCCGATGATGTTCATCCACGGCCAGGAGGACGACTACGTGCCGTTCGGCATGGTGCACCGGCTGTACGGAGCCGCGCGCGGCCCCAAGGAGCTCTGCACCGTCCCGGGTGCCGGACACGGATTGTCCTCGTCGGTCGACCCGCAGTACTGGGACAAGGTGTTCACGTTTATCGGCCGGCATGTGCCGGACCGCATGCCCGCGGCCTGACAGCCGGACGGGCGGTTCCGGACCGACGCACGGGGGAATGGTATGCTTCGCTGCACGATCGCCGGATTGACGGTCCTGATGGCCTCCGAACGGTACGGGGGGATGGCGGATGCCTTCTTCTCGACGTACTCCGAGGAGTTCGCCGCCGTGGTCCGCCTGGAAAGCTACTACCTCATCCGGCGGTTTCCGCCCCCGATCGCCGCACATCTGCTGGATCCCGTCCTGCCGGGCATCCTGTCCCGCCAGCGTCCGGACGGGTTGTGGCGCAAGTCGGCGCGCATCACGTATGACATCTTGTCCGCGATGCGTCGCGCCGGGGATCCGGATCCTGCGTCGCGGCTGAACCATCCTCTCCCCGAAGCGATTCCGGGCGCGACTGAACCGTATCCTGTCCTGATCAAAAAGGATATCCTCGGCCGGTTCGACGAGCGGGACCGGGCGGCCGCCGCGGAGCTGGCGTCCGCGATCACGGCGGAGCAGCGGAAGGACGGTTCGTGGGAGGGCACCGTGACCGCCACCTCGATCCGGCTCGAAACCCTGCTCGACCTTGGAGAGGACGCGGACGGCGCGGCGGTCCGGCGAGGTCTGGCATTCCTGTACGGCCAGTGGAAAGAGGAGCTGCCCGGCATCCATACCCGGGAACCGTACGGTCTGGTCGGCCGCGCCATGTTCACCGGAGCGGACCGGAACGCCGAGTTTCTGTCCGCGCAGCAGCTGCGTCCGGAGTGGATTCCGCGGCAGGTCTGCTTCCGTACGCTCGCCGTCCTCCCGAACGCCGTCTGCCTGCTTCTGCTGCTCCGGCTGGGGCAGGAGGGGGACGACCGGGTCGTGTGCGCGCTGGAGAATCTGCACGCGCTGCTGACCGAATACGGCGGACTGTGCGCCACGCAGATCAAGAAGCCGTTTCTCTGATACACTGGATTCTGTGCGGCCGGGAACGACCGCGCCGAAGGGAACCGATTCCCATGCCGAGAGCGCGACATCCCCTGGTCCGGACCCTGCTCGAACTTCGCGGCAATCCCCGCGCCTGCCTGTATGTCGAACCGCTGTGGGGCATCGGGTATTTCCTCTATGCTCCATACGCGACGCTCTACATGTCGCGTCTCGGGGTGAGCGACACCCGGATCGGCCTGCTGTTGACCGTCGGCATGACGGTCCAGATGGCGGCGCTGTTCTTCGGGAGCGTGCTTATCGACAAGTTCGGCCGCCGCAAGACCACATTTGTGCTCGGGCTGTTCAGCTGGTGCCTCCCGGCCGCGATCTGCATGCTGTCGCAGGGGTTCTGGTGGTTTCTGGCCGCCTCGGTCCTCAACGGGACCATGATGGTCGAGGCCATCTCCTGGAACTGTCTGCTCGTTGAGGATGCGGAGCCGTCCAAGCTGGTGGACATGTTCACCTGGTGCACCGTCGCGGGCCTGATGGCGGTTTTTTTCGCCCCGATCGCCGGGGCGCTGGTCCGCGGGATGACGCTGGTGCCCGCCATCCGCATCGTGTACGGATTCGCGTTTGTGATGATGACGACCAAGACCGTGCTCCTGTTCTTCCTGTCCCGTGAAACGACACAGGGCGTTGCGCGTCGGGAGGCGACGCGCGGCGTTCCCTACAGGAAACTGCTTGCGCAGTATAAAGGCGTCCTCGGGATGATCCTGCACTCGCCCGCCACTCTGCAGGTGCTCGCGGTGATCGTGATGACCAACATCACCAATATGGTAAGCAACACCTACTTCGCGTTGTTCGCGACCCGGAACGCGGGCGTGCCCGAGTGGTTCGTCGCGTATTTTCCGATCGCGCGCTCCGTGATCATGCTGCTGTTCATCTTCGGCATCCAGCACCGTCTGTCGCGGTATCCGATCCGCAAGCCGATGATCGCCGGACTCGCGGCGTATCTCCTCGCGATCGCGCTGCTGCTGCTGGCCCCGTCCTGCGGGATCTGGCTGCTGGGCGGGTATGTGCTGCTGGACGCATTCGCGTACGCGCTCGTGTGGCCGCGCAGGAACTCTCTGCTCGCGCTCTATGTCGATCCGGACGAGCGCGCCCGGATCACCGGTCTCCTGTATGTGCTGATGCTCGCGGTCGCCTCGCCGTTCGGCTGGCTGACCGGCCGGCTGTCCGAGATCGACCGCGGCTGGCCGTTCGTCCTCGCCCTGGGTATCCACGCCGGCTGCGCGCTGCTGCTGCTCCGCTCCCGGACACTGGCCGCGGAGGGTTCGCCGGAGGTCGCTTCGGAGCGCGCGGGATAGACCCCCGCACCCCGCTTTGGTACACTGAACCCGATGCGGCCAAGGACGGCCGAGCCGAAAGGAACCGACACCGTGGCACGACAACACCACCCTCTTGTCCGGACCCTCCTCGGACTGCGCGGGAATCCGCGCGCCTGCGTCTACACCGAGCCGCTGTGGGGCATCCCGTTTCACCTGTACGCTCCATTCGCGACTCTGTACATGTACCATCTGGGCGTTCGCGACTCGCAGATCGGCCTGATCGCGACCCTCGGCATGGTTTTCCAGATCGTCGCAACGCTGCTGGGTACGGTGCTGGTCGACAAAATGGGCCGCCGGTTGTCGACGCTGGTGTTCGATCTCATCGGGTGGACGATTCCGGCTGCGATCTGGATGCTGTCGCAGAATTTCTGGTGGTTTGTCGCAGCCGCCATTTTCAACAGCATGATGCAGGTTACCGCGGTCTCCTGGAACTGCCTGATGGTGGAGGACGCGGATCCGGACAAGCTGGTCGACATGTACAGCTGGTGCACGATCTCCGGGCTGCTCTCGGTGTTTTTCGCGCCGTTGGCGGGTCTGCTGGTGCGTGTGATGCCGCTGGTGTCCGCGGTCCGCATCCTGTATGCGGTCGCTTTGGTCATGATGACGTCCAAGTTCGTCATCCTCTACATCTACTCCCGCGAGACGAAGCAGGGCGTGGTGCGCATGCGGGAAACCCGCGGCGTGCCGTATCTGCAGATGATCGGGCAGTACCGCGGGGTGCTTCGCCAGATCCTGCGCACACCGGCGACGCTTCAGATCCTGCTGATCATCGTGCTGCTCAACATTTCAAGCATCATCAGCGGCAACTTCACCTCCTTGTTCGCAACCCAGCAGGCCGGCATCCCAGAGTGGCTGATGGCATACTTCCCGATGGTGCGCGCAGTGATCATGCTGCTGTTCATCTTCGGACTGCAGCACCGTCTCAACCGGTACCCGATCAAGAATCCCATGACGGTGGGATTGTTCCTGTACGTCGCAGCCGCGGTCTGTCTGCTGCTGTCGCCGTCGGTCGGGCCGGGGCTCATGGCCGGCTATGTGCTGCTGGAAGGTTTTGCCAACGCGCTGGTGTGGCCGCGTCGCGAGTCGTTGCTGGTGCTGTATGTCGATCCGCACGAACGTGCCCGCATCACCGGGCTGCTGTACATGATGATGCTGGCGGCTTCCTCCCCGTTCGGGTGGATCGCCGGCTGGCTGTCCGGCATGAACCGGATGTACCCCTTCCTGCTGATCATCGTGCTGTTCATCCTGTGCGCGATCGTGCTGCAGCGTTCCCACCCGATGGTGCAGAACGGCGCGGCGGACGGGCAGGGCGGACCGGAACCGACGGCGGAAGGTTCCGACGCCTGATTTTTTGCATAAAGGCAGACGCGGCTCGGGCGGACCGGGCCGCTGTTCTTGTTTACTGGTGCGCCATATAGTGCGTCAGGAAGTCCGCCACCAGATCCTTGATCTGCGGCTGGATGAACGCGTCGGTCGCGTGCCCCTCGCCGGTCAGCCGGTAGAAC
>JAGOFF010000299.1 GCA_017997315.1 Clostridia bacterium | reverse complement strand
TTCCGGTTCATGAAATACAACCACGGCGAGGCATGCGCGCTCGGCATGCTCGCGGTCAGCCGCTCGGACCGGCTCGTTGCGCTTCTGGAAAGGTTCAGCCTGCCCTTGCGGCTGGAAGGGGTCGGAACGGACACGCTCGCGCGCAAGTTCGCCAAGGCTTTCCTGCCCGCGGTTCCGCCGGCCGACGGCCCGGATGCCGCGGCCATGGCCGTCGCGGACGAGCCCGGCCTCCCGTCCGTGCTGCGTGTGCCGCGGATCGATGCCGAAGCCTGGTTTGCCGCCGCGGCGGCACGGATCACCGGCTGACGCGGTCGCCGGAGGGGGAAGAGAATGCCCGCAAACATCAAGAAGAAACCAATCGGCCGTCCGGGGGTCCGCATGCTGGCAGCGGTGCTGGCCTGCCTGTTCCTTGCCGTGCCCGCAGGATGCGGCGAAGGGGAGACCACCGCGCCGATCGTCGCGGACTACGGCGACTTCGGCAGCCTGTATGCACGCAAACTGGCCCTCGACTGCCCGATGCGCGGCGCTTTCACCGAAGAGGAAAAGGACGCGGCTGAAATCATCCGGACCGCCTTCGAACGGCTGGGGCTCCACCCGACGGTCGACGTCTTTACGGTGACGGACGAAGCCGGAACCGTCCGGTCGTCGCAGAACGTTGTGGTCACCCTCCCCGGCCGCGGTTTCACCGTCGCCGACGGGACCGGCGGACAGACCCGGACTGTCCGGCGGCAGGTGGTCATCGGCGCCCATTACGACACCTGGTTCTCGCTCCCGACCGTCGACGAGGCCGGCAATCCGGTCGCGCCTGCGGCCGGCGCCGGATATGACGAGTGCGTCGCCGCCCGGGACCAGGGATTCGACGGCATCAACGACAATGCATCGGGCGTCGGTGTGCTGCTGACGCTGGCCCGCGAACTGGCGGATGAAACGTCCGGGTATGATGTCGTGCTTGTTGCGTTCGGGGCGGGAAACGCCGGGCAGGCCGGGGCGCGGCGGTACGTTTCCGGGATGACCGCCGGGGAGATCGCGGCGACGGATGCGATGTACTGCATCGAGGCCGTCTATGCCGGCGACAAGCTTTATGCGAGCGCGGGGTTGAACTCGGTCGGCACCGACGGCTCCGGCGGCACCGCAAAAGTGTATGAAAAGCGCAGGAAGCTGTATGAGGCGACCGACGTCGCGATTGAAAACGATCTCGATGAAATCGGCTTCGACCTGCTGACCAACCAGTCGTCGCTGCGGATGGACCTGAATGCCGACGGTGTCGAGGATGTCTACCGTGAAGTCACTCTCACCGCTTCGGACCACTCGCCGTTCGATGCCGCCGGGATTCCGTGCGTATACATCGAATCCTACAACTACGCGTTTGACTCCCTGGACAAAATGAAAGACACCAAGAATCCGGAGGTCTCCGACCTGGGCGGCCGGATCCGGAACACTCCCCGGGACGGATACGCATACCTTGAGTCCGCCCTGACCGACGTCGGACGACTGGAACGGCGGATCAACATCACCGCGTTCATTCTGCTGAAAGCCGTCGGGAAGGGATACTGGGAGGCGCTGCCGTGACCGGCGGGCGCAACATCGAGGATCTGCGTGCCGTCCGGCTGTTTCTGCTCGATATGGACGGCACGTTTTATCTCGGGGACCGGCTGATCGACCGGTCGCTCGAATTCATCGAGGTGCTGCGCCGGACCGGACGCCGCTTTCTGTTCCTCACCAACAATTCCTCGAAGCACAAGGGAATCTATGCGGACCGGCTTCGCCGGATGGGGCTGGACATCCCGGATGAGGACGTGTTCACGTCGGGGGAGGCGACCGCGATTTATCTGGGACACCGGAACCCGGGCGCCCGGCTGTACGTCGTGGGGACCCCGGCTCTTGAAGAGGAGTTCGAATCGCACGGGTTCATCCTCGACGACCGGGATCCGGACGCGATGGTCCTGGGCTTCGACACCACCCTGACATACGAAAAGATCCGGAAGCTCTGCGACTTTGTGCGCGGGGGCCGTCCGTACTATGCCACCCATCCGGATTTCAACTGTCCGATCGAGGGTGGGTGGATGCCGGACATCGGCGGCATGATCGCCATGGTGAAGGCGTGTACGGGCAGGGACCCCGTCGTGATCGGCAAGCCGAACGCCGCGATCATCGATGCGCTGGAGGAACGTACCGGGATCCGCCGCGCCGGGATGGCCATGGTCGGCGACCGGCTGTACACGGACATCGCGCTCGGGGGTGCGGCGGGAATCCTGAGCATCCTTGTGCTGAGCGGCGAGACAAGCAGGGAGGATCTGGCGGACAGCGCCGTGCAGCCGGACTACGTGTTTGACAACCTCGGCGGGATCGCGGATGCGCTGACCGGCCAGCCGGACGCATCGTCCGGGATTCCGCTTGTTTTACCTGTATAATCATGCTAGAATCCCTTCGATTTGAACGAATCCGTATACAAAGGCGTATACAGTTTCCGATTGTGCATGCGCATTTATACGGAGGATAATGCCCGGATGACCCAAGCGGTTCTATTGCTGGAAGACGGATCGGTTTTCGAGGCCGAGAGGTTCGGGGCACGGCACGACGCCGTCTGTGAAATGGTTTTCAACACCGGACTGACCGGATATCTTGAGTTGCTGACGGACGCCTCCTATGCCGGCCAGGGGATCGTCATGGCGTCACCGATCATGGG
>JAGOFF010000054.1 GCA_017997315.1 Clostridia bacterium | reverse complement strand
ATCAGGAACTCCACCTGGTCCGATCCTTTTCGCCCGGGGGAACCCTCCCCTTCCAGCCGGTTGATCCGTACGTCGAAACGGACGTTTTTCATATCGAGTGCCGCCAGTTCCCGGCAGATCCGGTCCGACAGTCCGTCGGCCAGTTCCGCCCTTCTGGCGTGCAGAGCGTCAGCCATGTCCTCCAGACGGAGGAGAAGCGCGGAACGCTTCTTTTCGAGGTCTTCCAGACGGTCGCGGTTCTGCTCCGCCAGCGCCAGCTCCGCCTCCGCCTTGGCGGCATGGGCGAGCACCGCGTCCAGGGTTCCTCCGTACTTCCGCTTGAGGCGGAACAGGATGTCTAGCCGACGGTCGATCCTTTCGAGTTCCGCCGGATCATCCTCGATCGTATCCAAAAGCCGTCGGAGGGTCACGGCGGCGCCTTCCACGGAAAAACGCGCTTCCCGGACGGCTTCCAGAGCTTCCGCAGCGTCCGACACGGCGGAGGCGGCCGGAGCCAGAGCCGCTTCCGCGGCGGAAAGCGTCGCCATGGCGGTCGTCTCTTCGTCACCGTCCAGAATCATATGCGATTTCTGGAGCGCTTCCAGAATATGGGTCATGTTTGCAGCGATCCGGCGCTTTGCGGTCAATGCCTCGTCTTCCCCGGGTCGCGGGTTGTGTGAGCGGATTTCATCCAGTTGGAAACGGAGGGTGTCCAGCCTTCTTTCCCGTTCCCCCGGATCTCCGCCGATGTCGGCAATCCGGCGGATGCATTCGGCGTGATCCCGATGGACCACCGTGTAGGCTTCCAGTTCGGCCGCCATGCCGGGACCTCCATACCGGTCCAGCAGGGACAGGTGCATCTCCGGATTGAAGATCGACTGGTTGTCGAACTGACCGTGGATGTCGAGAACCTGGGATCCGATTTCCCGCAGGATCCCCGCAGGCACCAGCCGGCCGTTGAGCCGGGCGGTGTTCTTGCCCGCCGACGTGACTTCGCGGGAGAGGTAGATTTCATCTCCGTCGAGTCCCAGGCTTTCGACGAGGGACTCCGGAAGGGTCCCGGGTGACAGACGGAACACCGCCTCCACGACCGCCTTGTCCCTGCCGGAGCGTACTATGTCTTTTCCGATGCGGCTGCCGGCGACCGCGCCCAGCGCGTCGATCAGGATGGACTTTCCCGCGCCGGTCTCGCCGGTGATGATATTGAGCCCCTCTCCCGGCTGGATCAGCGCATGTTCGATCAGGGCGAAATCGCGGATTTCAAGTCGCGTCAGCATGATCCGGCTCCCCTCCTGCCCCGTTGGTTCATGCCCGCCCCGTCCCCAGAATCTGGCGGATGCTTTCAGTCAGCGAGGCTGCCTGGGATGGTTTTTTTGTTACGACGAACACGGTGTCGTCGCCCGCGATGGATCCCACCACATCGATCATCCGCATCGAGTCAAGCGCGGACGCGCTGGCCTGCGCCATGCCGGGCAGCGTCTTGATCACGACCATGTTTCCGGCGTTCTCGCAGGAGATGACCGCTTCGGAAAACACCTTCATCAGACGGCCGGCTGCGATCTCGCCGCTCCGCTCCATGGGGACGTAGCGCTGGACGCCGCCGCCGGAAGTCACTTTCACGATTCCCAGTTCCTTGATATCCCGTGATACAGTGGCCTGCGTGACGTCGTACCCTTGGCGGCGCAAAGCGAAGACCAGTTCGTCCTGCGTGCAGATGCTCTGGTCTTTGATCAAGGCGAGGATATGTGCCTGGCGGTCGTTTTTGGCGATATTCATCTCACACCCCCGCGTTCCGATATTTTCACCGGAAGCTTCACATAAAAGTCGGCGGAGTCGATTTTTGCCAGTTTCATGGTGTTGGGCGCTTTCCGGACCAGGATCCGGTCGGATGCCGACAAGGTGCCGACCGGGCGTCCGTCGATCGAAACAACCGGAGAAAAGGGATAGTCCAGGATGCCGATGCCGACTTCGCTGTCCGAAGACACCACGTAGCTGCGGTTGTGCAGCGTGTGCGGACAGATCGGGGTCACCAGCATGAGCGAGAGATCCGGCTGGATGATCGGACCGCCCGCGGACAGCGAGTAACCGGTGGAACCGGTCGGCGTGGAGACGATGATCCCGTCTCCCGGGATCCGTTCGACGGGATGCCCCCCGATGGACAGGACCGTCGTCAGGATGCGCGAAATGCCGCCGCGGGAGACGACGACGTCGTTGAGCGCGGAACGCGTGGCCCGGACCATCCCGGAGGCGTCCAGGAACGACGCCTGAAGCAGCATCCGCTCCTCGATGCGGTATCGTCCCTCCACCAGCGTCTTGATGCCGTCTTCGAGATCCTCCGGCTGGATCTCCGCCAGGAAGCCGAGGCTGCCGAGATTGACGCCGATGATCGGGATTCCCTGCGCATGATGGCTTTGCACGACGGAGAGGAACGTGCCGTCCCCTCCCAGGCACAGGATGAGGTCGCAAGACCGGAGATCGCCCCGGATCGCGTGCGCGGAAACCACGTTGGACGACAGCGCGTCGTCCGCGTCGACGACCGGCATGGCTCCCAGCGAGCGGATGATGCCGGCTGCGCGGATCGCTGTGGCAAAATTGCTGTCCTTGATCGGGTTGGAGACAATCCCAATCTTCATGGCGGCCCTCCGATGGCGTTGGTCCGATGCATTTATGTATAATATACACGACAATCTGCATGAAGACCATCGTCTGCATACGTGATTTGTGCGGACGCCGGTTTCTCACACGTGGTTTTTCGGAAGGTAAGCGGGGGGCCCTTCCCTACATCGTTTTCCTGATGAGGGAGCGGCAGATCCGGGCGATCGAGTCGGGATCCATACCTTCCCGGGCCATGATCTGCGATATGCTGCCTTGCGTGATCGGATGATCCCCGGTGGCGATCACCGCGGACGGGAGCGCCGGGCACAGCCGGGATATCCGTGCGGTCAACGTCATGCCGAAACCGCCGGATTCCGTACCATCTTCCAGTGTCACCAGCCTGCCGGTCCTGCAGACGGATTCGAGTACCGTATCGAGATCCAGCGGTTTGACACGCCGTATGTCGATGACCTCGCAGGAGATTCCCTCCTCATCCAGCTTTTGGGCGGCCAGAATCGCATTTCTGGCCATGACCCCGCAGGAGACGATTGAAATGTCGCCGCCGGGACGCAGGATCTGCGCTTTCCCGACCGGGAGCGGAGGCAGGTCCGCACATCCCGGGAAGCGGCGCTCCGCCCCGCGGGGATACCGGATGCATACGGGTCCTTCGCACTGGTCCACGGCATACCGGAGCATCCGGCGGAGCTCCCCGTAGTCTCGCGGAGCCAGGATTTCCAAACCGGGAACCGGCATCAGGTAGGCGAGGTCGTAGACGCCCTGGTGCGTCTCGCCGTCCTCCCCGGAGATTCCGGCCCGGTCTACGGCGAAGATCACGTGCAGACGCTGGAGCGCGGCATCGTGAAGCACCTGGTCGAACGCACGCTGCAGGAACGTCGAATAGATCGCCACCACCGGGACAATCCCGCGGGATGCCATGCCGCATGCCATGGTGACTGCATGCTGTTCCGCGATGCAGACATCAAAGAACCGGTCCGGAAACCGCGAGGCGAACCCTGTCAGGCCGGTTCCCGAGCACATGGCGGCCGTAATCGCGACAAGCCGCTTCTGCCCGGCAGCGATTTCTATCAGCGCCTGCCCGAACGCGTCCGAGTAGGATTGCGCCCCCGAGGGGTCTGCCGGTGCTCCCGCCGCTCCGTTGACGCCCTTCTGGATCTCGAACGGAGCCACTCCGTGGTAGATTTCCGGGCTCTCTTCGGCAAAGGCGTACCCCTTCCCCTTTTGGGTGCAGACGTGCAGCAGGACCGGTCCGTCCAGCGCCTTGATGGCCTCCAGATTGCCCTCCAGGGCGTCCAGGTCGTGACCGTCAACCGGTCCGAAATAGCGGAAGCCGATGTCTTCAAAGATGACCGGATACGGCCGCGCGATCCTCCGCAGAATCCCCTTGGAGAATTCAATCGCTCGGGCGATCGGCCGACCGATCAGCGGAATCCGGTTCAGGATGACTTCCACACGGGATTTCACACGCAGATAGGTCCGCGAAAGCCGTATGTCCCTCAAGTGACGCGCGACACCGCCCCGGTTCACGTTGATCGACATCTGGTTGTCATTAAGGATCACGATCAGCCGCTCGGAAAACTGACCGGCATCATTCAACGCCTCGAAAGCCATTCCGCCGGTCAGGGCTCCGTCGCCGATCACCGCGACCACGCGGCCGGGCTCCCCCAACAGTTGCTTCGCGCGCAGAATGCCCAGCGCGGCGGAGATCGAGGTGCTGCTGTGGCCGGTGTTGAAAGCGTCGTACCGGCTTTCCTCCCGTTTGGGAAATCCCGAAATCCCGCTCTCGGTACGGAGGGTTTCGAACCGGTCCACACGGCCCGTCAGGAGTTTATATGTATAGGATTGGTGACCGACGTCCCATACGATCTGATCATGGTCGAGGTTGAACGCACCAAGCAGCGCGATCGTCAATTCGACCACACCCAGGTTGGAGGCGAGGTGGCCGCCGTTTCTGGATACCGTGCGGATGATGGTTTCACGGATTTCCTCGGCCAGTTCTTCCCTTTCAGGCAGGGAGAGCGCACGGATGTCCTGAGGGTTTCCGATCCTGCCGAGCAGGCGGCCTGGTTCCATGGTTCAGGATTTCCTTTCCGTCAGTGACCTGGCGAACTCCGCCAGCAGAACGGTGTCGAAGCCGTACGCGGCAACGGCTTCCAAAGCGTTCAAAGCATGAGCGACTTCTTCCCGGAGACGTTCCTGCGAACGTTTGATTCCGAGTCGGGTCACATAAGTCGATTTCCCGTCGCGGGCGTCCTTGCCGACGGATTTGCCCAGAACACCCGGCATCGATGTCGCATCAAGCAGATCGTCACCGATCTGGAATGCCAGCCCGATGCCGGCGGCATAGTCCGTCAGCGCATCGGTCAAATCCGATCCGGCGGAAGCGAGGTCGGCGGGGACCAGCAGGGAGGCTTCGATCAGCGCACCGGTTTTCATGCGGTGCATGCGGTCCAGTGTCCGCTCGTCCGCCGGCATTCCTTCGATGTGCAGATCGATCGCCTGCCCGCCGATCATTCCTCCCGTTCCTGCGGCGGACGCGATGCGGCGGGCCGCCCGGATCCGGGCCGCGGCGGATTCGGTGGAACCGGCCGCGCCGCATGTCTCCAGGAGAATCTCGAATGCGGAGTTCAGCAGCGCGTCGCCCGCGAGCAGCGCCGTCGCTTCATCGTATTGTCTGTGGCAGGTCGGCCGGTTGCGGCGGAGATCGTCGTCGTCCATACAGGGCAGGTCGTCATGGATCAGCGAGTAGGTATGAATCATCTCGAGCGCGCACGCGTACGGCATGGTTTCCGATTCCGGGATCGACAACATGTCTCCGCAGACGAGCAGCATGACCGGCCGGATGCGTTTGCCGCCGCCCAGCAGACTGTAGCGGGCCGCCTCGATCATTCGGGACTCTTCACCATCCGCCGGCGGCAGACGGCGGGAGAGTTCCTCCTCGATCCGGATCCGCTTCCCCTCGGTTGCGGTTTGGAAACGTGTCACTCCGCATCCCCCCGAAAGGGAATTTCCTGGAGTGTGCCGTCGGGATTGTCGACCAGTTGCGTGATGCGGTGTTCGATCGTTTCAAGGAGTTCCGAGCAGATCCGGGACAGCCGGGTCCCTTCCTGGAACAGGCGGAGGGACTCGTCCAGCGTGATGTCCGGGGATTCCAGACGCGCAACGGTCTGCTCAAGGCGCTGCAGCGCCTGCTCGAATGACATCTGCCCTTCCTGCCCGCCGGCGGCCTGCTGCGTGGAAGGACGCACATCGGCGGCATCGTCCGCCGTCTGTCCCCACGGAAACAATTCCTGCTGCCGATCGTTGTCCGGCTGTGTATCCCGATCCATATCATCCCATCCTTTCCGATGCCGCTTCGATCTCCTCGACACGGCATCCCAGCGATCCGTCCGCAAGCGTGACGGAAAGAAACTGCCCCGGCGATGTCTGACGGACCGACAGAACGGACCGGCCCGTAGCCCGGTCGGTCACCATTCCGTATCCGCGGGCAAGGACCTTGAGCGGGCTCAGCGCATCCAGTTTTCCGCAGACCATCGAGAGGCGGCGGGAAACCCCGGCGATCCGGGATTGCTGGGCGGTCAACAGACGTTGTCCCAGCAGATCCACCGACATCTGGCGGCGGTTGACCAATTCCGCGGGATCCTGCAGGATCCGGGATCCGGCGGCACGCTCCAGGCGTCTCCGCGCCGTGTCGACCTTATGTACGATTCCCCGGCGCATCCGGTTCCGGTACTCGTCCAGTCGTTCGGCCATGTCCGCCTTGCGCGGCATGACCACCTCCGCCGCTGCAGAGGGAGTCGGCGCGCGATAATCCGCGGCAAAGTCGCAGATGGTGAAATCGGTCTCATGCCCCACTGCGGAAACCACGGGGATCCGCGAGTCGTGGACCGCGCGCGCGACGATCTCCTCGTTGAAGGCCCAGAGATCCTCCATCGAACCGCCGCCGCGTCCGACGATCAGGACATCGGCCAGTCCGGCTTCGTTCATCCTGCGGATCGCATCCGCAATCGAGCGGGCCGCCCCGGGACCCTGTACCGCAACCGGATACAGGATCAGGCGGAAATTGGGATACCGGCGTCCCAGCACATGCAGTATGTCACGGATGACCGCGCCGGACGGAGATGTGACGACGCCGACCCTCCGGGGAAGCAGCGGGAGCGGACGCTTTCTTTCCGGTTTGAAAAGCCCTTCTTTTTCCAGACGTTGTTTGAGCTGCTCGAATGCAAGATGCAGAGCGCCGACTCCGAGAACATCCATTTCGGATATATACAGCTGGAATCCCCCGGACCGCTCAAAAAGGGATGCCTTGGCGCGGACGATGACTTTCTGGCCGTTCTCGGGCCGGAACCGCAATCCGGACGCCTGGCCTTTGAACATGACGCAGGAGACCTGCGACTCGTCATCCTTGAGCGCGAAGTACAAGTGTCCGGACGGATGCGGCTTAAAATTCGAAATCTCTCCGGTCACCAGAATGCGCGACAATGCGGCGTCTTTCTCCAGGAGGGACTTGACGTACCGGTTCAGCTGGGAGACGGTGACCGCACGTTCATCCATGATCATGAGGGTCTCCGCGACCTTCCTCCAAAGGGACACCGGGAACCTCGACGCCCGGACAGTGTGCCGCCACCACCTTGCCCAGCACCGCATTGATGTACGAACGCGCTTCTTCACTGCTGTACTTGCGTGCCAGCAGAACCGCTTCATTGACGGAGACGCTGGGCGGCACCGAGTCGACATGCACGATTTCAAACACTGCGATACGCAGAATCGTGATGTCGATCCGTGGAAGCCGTTCGGTGGTCCAGCGCTTCAGATATCCCGCATAGATCCCGTCCAGCTCCGCTTTCGACTGCGAGACCCCTTCGGCCAGACAACGGACATACTCCGCATCCGCGTCCTGGATGCCCCATAAATCGATAAATTCGCCGATCTGGCGGATCGGATCCTCTTTCTGGATCTCCAGTTGATACAGCAACTGGAAAGCGTATTCCCGGGCTTCCCTTCTTCCCATGCTATCCTTCCTAGTCTACCGGAACAGTCCTGGCGGCAGAATGCGGTCCAGGAGGTCACGAAGTTTTTCCTTGTCCCGAAGATACAGTGTTCCGATGACGTACCCGGCGAAGGTCAGCAAAAGAATGAACAGCGTCTTGAAGAATCCGAAGATCACAAGAAGCAAGGCGATCGAAAGACCGATCCCCGCGCCGAGAAGCCCGGGCCGGCTGTTCATCAGGTGCTCGATCAGGTTTCTCATCGCAGTGTCATCTTTCGATCCTGGCGGCTACCGGTTCGACCCGGCTGACCTTGACATACACATTTGAAACCGGGATTCCGGTAAACCGTTCGATGTCTTTCTTGATCCGGTCCTGAACCTTGGCCATCATGACAGGGATCTCCACGTCAGAATACAGCACCGCGGTCAACTCCACGTTGATTTTTTCATTCTGCGAGGAGTATACCCTGGCTTTGGCGGTCTTGATGCCGCCCTGCGCCGACTTTGCGGAATTGAGTGCAATGCTTTCGATCGCGTCCACGCCGATGTCGATCGTGCCGATGTCCGTCCTGCGCAGCCGGGACTTGCGCATCCTGCCGCTGAGCAGGGAATACACCAGCGTCAGGATTCCCAGTACGAAAAGCGTCAGGAAAAGGACAGCCACCGCGGCCTTGACGGCGCTGCGTGAATTCACGGCGTACAGCAGCCGGGTCAGGCCGACCATCATGTTGTTGTCCAGGACGACGATGAAGAAAAGAAAACCCAGCACCGCCATCAGGAAGGAATAGGCGATCATGAGTACCCGCACCAGTCTGTTCACAATCTGCCGTCCTCCTTTTCCGGGGGGATGATCCCCTTGATATGCACGTTGACCTGTTCCACAGCCAGCCCGGTGTAGCGTTCGACATCCGCCTTGACACGTTCCTGGATCTTCCAGGCGACTTCCGGCATGATGTTTCCGTAGTATACGACCGGATACACCGTGATCGTGACGAGCCCCTCGTTGTCGTCGTGGAAATACACCTGGACCCCTTTGCCTTCATGCTCCACGCCCATGGATTCCTTGACCGCGATGATGCCGCTGGAATCCAGCGCTGCGACGCCGGGCGAACTCAGTGCCGCCTCAGCGGCGTACTGCGCCACAAAGCCTTGGGACATCGAACGTTCCCCGCGGACGGACGGGCGGGATTCAGGGACCGGCAAAGGGGACCACCTCCTGACGGAAGCGGAGCGGTCAGGCCCGCTCCATGTACTCGCCGGTGCGGGTATCGATACGGACGATATCCCCCTGGTTGATGAACAGGGGTACCCGGATGCTCGCGCCGGTTTCGAGAACGGCGGTCTTGGTCGCGTTCTGCGCGGTGTCTCCGCGGACGCCCGGCTCGCAGTCGGTGATTTCAAGTTCCACGAAAATGGGAGGTTCGACCCCGAACACGGTGCCCTTGTAAGAGACCACCTTGCAAACCATGTTCTCCTTGAGGAAGCGGACCGCGTCGCCGAGTACTTCGGCGGTGAACGGCAGCTGCTCGTAGTTTTCGACATCCATCAGGTAGTACAGGTCGCCGTCCTTGTAAAGGTACTGCATGTCCCTGCGCTCCAGACGTGCGGATTCAAACTTGTCGTTGGGGTTGAAGGAACGCTCGACGACCGATCCGGTCTTGACGTTCCGGTACTTGGTACGGACAAAAGCCGCTCCTTTTCCGGGTTTGACATGCTGAAACTCAATCACCTGGAACACTTGCCCATCCATCTCGAATGTGACGCCGTTCCTGAAATCGCCGGCCATGACCATATCGGTACCTCCTGGTTGCGAGAACCTCTTTCACAAAATTCTACAATAGAATAGTGTACTTTCCCACCCTGCGCAAGGGACGTCTACAGGATACGGATTTCCTTGGGTGCGCCGGTGAGAATCCGCGCACCGTGATCGGTGATGACCGCCATGTCTTCGATACGGACCCCGCCTCTTCCGGGAACGTAGATGCCGGGTTCCACCGTAACCACGTCGCCGGGCTTGAGTGGTCCCGGATTGGTGCGCGACAGACGCGGATTCTCATGGATCGCCAGACCGACTCCGTGCCCGAGTCCATGCCCGAACAGGCCGCCGTATCCTGCAGACGCGATCACGCGGCGCGCGGTCTCATCCGCCTGGGCTCCGGTCACACCCGGGGCGAGGATGTCTTCCGCGGCGCGTTGGGCGTCCAGGACGATCCCGTAGATCTTTTCCAGTTCCGGATCCGGTTTCCCGACGAAAACCGTGCGGGTGATATCGGAGCAGTATCCGTCGAACACACAGCCGAAATCAAGCACGACGCAGTCTCCGGATTCGACCGTCTTGTCCGTTGCGACACCGTGCGGCAATGCGCTGCGGGCACCGGATCCCACAATCGTGTCGAACGAAGGCTTCTCGGCTCCCGCGCGCCGCATCGCCGTCTCCAGCTCGAAAGCGATCCTGCGTTCGGTCACACCCGGCCGGATGACGGACAGTGTCTCTTCAAAGGCCTGGTCGGCGATCCGTACCGCCTCGGCGATCCGGAGCATTTCATCGTCGTCCTTCTGGTTCCGCAGATTGGACGGGCCGCTTTCCATTGCGGTGAACCGGACATCCGGACTGTTGGCCTCGAAGATCCGGAATATCGACAACGGCAGCTGTTCATCCTCGACACCCGCCGTCCGCACCTGCAGCCGGGCCAGCGTATCCGCAAGCGCCTTGAACCCGAGCAATGTCGAATCGACCACTTCAAAGCCCGCGCACTGCAGCGCCGCCTGCGAAGTGTACCGGGAATCAACCAGCATGAAGCAAGCGGCCTTCCCTACCAGCGCGACCGATTCCGTCCCGGTGAATCCCGTAAAATAGCGGGTGTTCTCCCGGCTGGTCAGCACGGCGGCGTCCAGCCCCTTTTGTTCAAGCAGCATCCTCAACCGGTAAATGCGGTCCGACATGTCCATCATATTGATCCTCCTGATTGAAATATCCGTTTCATTTCCGCCGCGTCCGCAGCCTGGGTGTCTTTGGATTCGGAGATGATGACCGGTTCCATGGCCAAATCGCGGATCACCTGCGCAAGCGGCTCGAAATCCGGCCCGTACTGTTTGTCCGCCAGGGTATGGTGCATCTTCTCGCCGCCTGCCGTAAACTCGATGCGGCTGAAGTGGATATGCATCTTCGTAAGGCGCTCGACGCCGAGTCCGTTCCCGATCTGTCCGCAGACGTGCATGTATTCATCATACCCTTTCAAGCCGCCGTGCGTCCGTGCATTATAATGTCCGAAATCGATGGTTGGGATCAATCTGTCGTCTAAACGACATAACGTTATTACCTCATCAAGATCGCCCAACTGGTTGATCTTTCCCATCAGTTCCGGACAGATCGCGACTTGATCCATCCAGTTCCTTTCCTCCGCCATGCGGAGAGTCGTCCTCAACGCTTGGACCGCGAGGTCCAGCGCGCCTGCCCGGCCACCCGGAGCGTTCGCGCTTCCAGGATGCACCACCACGCGGGTCGCCCCCATCCACAGCGCCGCTTCCATGCTGTCGAGGATATAGCCGTATGTCTTTTCCAGCTTTTCCGGATCCGTTCCCGCCAGATTGATGTAGTACGGGGCATGGACGCTGAGAGCGACTCCGTGCGCGCGCGCTTCAAGCCCCAGTGCGGCTGCCGTCTCCTGTCCGATGGCGACCCCCCTTCCGCATTGGTACTCATAGGCGTCCAGTCCCATCGAAGCCAGATAACCCGGCATCTGCGCCGAGTGTTTGAATCCTTTTTCATAGAAATCCGCGGGATTTCCCGCTGTGCCGAATCGAGGCATACGATCTCCTTCCAGGTATTTATCCAACACCATCTTTATGCAGGGGCAGATCCAGATATGTCGCGGCCAGCCGGTAGCGCCGGGCGAGCAACCGTTCGAACAGACGCTTGAGCCGTACGTGCGGAGGTTCATGCGGGGAGATGGGAGAAACCCGGATGGCCGCCGATCCGGCCCGGCGTGCGGCGGCCATGTCGGTGAACAGCTGATCTCCGATCAACGCGGCACGCGAGGGATCCACCTGCTTTCTCCGGCAGGCTTCCAGCACGCCGCGGGGGGACGGTTTTCCCGCATACGCCAGGCATTCGACACCCAGCCGGTCGCTGAACCGACGCGAACGGGAAGAACCTGCGTTGGATACAACGATACACGACAGCCCGGCGGCGGCGATACGGGCAACCGACCCGCATGCGCGCGCATCAGGCTGGTCCGAACCGTGCGGTACGAGGGTATTGTCGATGTCAAGCATAATCAGCCGGTATCCAGCGGCATGCAGATCCTCGAACGGCACATCGAGAATGTCGGCAAAATTGCCATGGGGACGCCAGGTTTTATCCATCCATTGCAGCAGCAAACGGGTTCCCCTTTCGATCCTTCCCTAGCATAATACCATACCCCGGAAAGAGACCGCCGGATGCCCGCTGCAGCGCTCTGCGCCTTGTAATCAAGGTATCCGCAGAATATAATGGGTCTGTTTATTTTCTGGGGAGACGTGAAAAATGAAAGTGTGCAAATTCGGCGGATCGTCCTG
>JAGOFF010000053.1 GCA_017997315.1 Clostridia bacterium | reverse complement strand
CGCCAAAGGCGGCGGCGGCCAGCCCTTCCTCGACAACCCCCGTCCGGCGGATCATCGCCTGGGCGGCTCCGATCGTATCCCCGTCCAGACGCGCCGCCAGCCAGTCGGCATGATCGCGCGCCAGGATCGCGGTTCCCTCGATCCCCGCGGTTTTCGTCATGAGAAGGGTATCGCCGATCCGGGCGCCCGACGCCTGGACGATCTCCCCGCTGGTCCATCCGAACGCAGTCGTGACCAGCATCGCGCGGTTCACGGAACCGCTGACCTCGGTGTGCCCCCCCGCGATCCTCACTCCCAGATCCGCCGCGGCTCCGGCCGCCTGGTCCATCAGTCCGGAGATGAGGTCCTCCCCGCTGTCCGGCGGTACCACCAGCACAAGCATGATCCCGGCCGGACGGACACCGGAAGCCGCGATGTCGTTGCAGGAAACCTGTATGGCCAACCGGCCCGCGTCCTCGCAGGAAGCGGTGACCGGATCGCTCGAAAGCACCAGCCGCATCCCGCCGCCCATATCGAGAACCGCGCAGTCGAGTCCGACCGAGGGGCCGCACTCCCTGTCGGAGCCGATGTGCGGCATATGGGACAAGACCAGACGCTCGAGATCCTGGTTGCTCAGTTTCCCGATCCTCACAGTGTGACCTCCCGGACACCCGCGACGCCTCGTGCCACCAGATCCGGGATGTCCAGCGCCTCTTCGCACGTCCGGGTCCATTCCAGGGTCGGCTTGGTTTTCGGGTGCTTCGCGACAAACAGCGTGCAACAGTCCTCATACGGCAGGATCGACGTCTCGAAAGTCCCGATGCGGCGGGCGATCTCCACGGTGGCATCCTTGTCCAGGCCGACCAGCGGCCGGAAGACCGGCATCGATACCACCTCATTGGTCACCACCAGCGCTTCAAGCGTCTGGCTGGCCACCTGCCCCAGGCTCTCCCCCGTAACCAGCGCCAGGCTTCCGGACAGCCGGGCGAGTTCCTCCGCAATCCGCATCATGACCCGGCGCATGATCACCGTAAGCATATCCTCGGGAACCGAGTCACGGAGCACCAGCTGGATATCCGTGAAGTCGACGATGTGAAGGGTCGTCCTGCCGCAGAACGAGGTCAGGATCCGGGCGAGTTCGGTCACTTTGTCCAGCGCGCGCTCGCTGGTATACGGATAGGAATGGAAGTAGACGCATTCGAGTTCCAGGCCGCGGCTGGCCATCATGTAGCCCGCGACCGGGCTGTCGATCCCGCCGGACAGCAGCAGCATGGCTTTGCCCGCGGTCCCGACCGGAAGTCCGCGGTGCCCCTTCACAATGCGGTGGTACAGCAGAATCCGTCCGTGTTCGCGGATTTCCACGTTCAACGTATAGTCCGGATGATGGACATCCACGGTCAGCCGCTCGAACCGGTCGTCCAGCAGACCGCCGATCTCCGCGCTGATCTCGGGGGAGGACAGCGGAAAGCGCTTGTCCCCGCGCCGGCTTTCCACCTTGAACGTGGCGCTTCCTCCCGGCCCAAGCAGTTCCTCCATGTACCGGCAGGCCATTTCGCGGAGCTCCTCCATCCCGCCGTAAAACTCCCACGCGGGACTGGCGGACACCACGCCGAACACGCCGGTGACCCGCTCGAGGATCGCTTCCACCGGGATGTCCGGCGAACTCGGAACAATCCAGATCCTGGACTGTGTCTGGTAGATCTCCATCGCGCCGAGCGGCTTGAGCCGACGGCTGATGTTGTCGATCAGCCGGTGTTCGAACCGCCCCCGGTTCATTCCCTTGAGCGTGATCTCGCCCATCCGGGCGAGCACGATATCCCTCTTGACCGTTGCCGTATCATTCATGTTTTTCGGACTCTCCTGACTGAGTACCGTCCCAGTACACGCAGGACGGCTTCCGACGCTTCCTGCGCCTCCGAGACGGTATTGTACACGGAAAAACTGAACCGGACCGCGCTCGCGGCCCAATCGTCCCGGACCCCCATGGAACGGAGGACGGCGCTGGACTTCTTCTTGCGGGAGGAACACGCGGAGCCGGTGGAGACAAACACCTCCTCGGCTTCCAGCGCGTGGACGAAAACCTCCGCCGGGATGCCGGGAAAGGCGATGCACAGGATTCCGGGATATCCGTCTTCCGGGGATAGGACATGGTACTCCGCACGCCCGTCGATCCCCTGCAGGAGCGCATCCCGCACCGGGCGGATGGTATCCGGAGCCGTGCTCCGGGACTCTGCGGCCCGTCCTGCGGCCAGCGCCATCCCTTCGGCAAGCGCGATGCTTTCGGTACCGCTGCGCAGTCCTCCCTGCTGGCCGCCTCCGTGCAGGAGCGGTTCCAGCCGTATTCCCTTCCGGACGAACAGCGCGCCGGCCCCCTTGGGTCCGTGGAACTTGTGCGCGCTCACGGAGGCCATCGCGCAGCCCCGGTCCATGAAGTCCGTCTGGATTTTCCCGAAAGACTGTACGCAATCGAGATGGATCGCCGTCGCGGGATTCCTCATGTCGCGTGCATGGAGGATATCGTCGACCGGATTAATCGCGCCGGTCTCATTGTTCACATGGATCAGGGTGATCAATGCGGTGTCCGGACGGATGGCTGCGGCGAGCCGCTCCGGATCGATCCTCCCGTTCTTTTCAAGCGGAAGGAACGTCGCCTCGATTCCGCGCCTCATCAGGGCGCGTACGGACTCCGCCGCCGCCGGATGCTCCCCTTCCGACGTGACGATGTGCGCGCCGCGGCCGGGGTTCGCCTCCATGTATCCCTTGATGGCTGTATTGATGGATTCCGTTCCGCCGGACGTGAACACCACGGAACCGGACGGGCATGGAACCGATGCCGCGAGTGTCTCCGCGGCACGCCGCAACCGACGTTCCGCCTCCACGCCGAGCGCATGCAGGGACGAAGCGTTGCCGAAGCATCCGCGCATGGAATCGGAAACCAGCGCGGTGACTTCGTCCAGCGGGCGTGTCGTCGCGCTGTTGTCAAAGTAGATCATATGGCAGGATCCATTAGCTCCTTCCGCTGTCGATCAGGATGTCGCAGACATCGGAGCGCAGAACGGCGACATCATACTCGCAGACGTTGCCGCTGCGGGAAGTCAGCCGCGACGCGACGACCAGAACGGGCGCGCCGCGCGGGATGTCGAGGTAACGGGCCTCCTCGGTGGAAGCCTGCCGGACCGAAAGCCTGCACGCCGCCTTGACCGGCAGGTAGGCGTATTTGTTGGCCGTGATGTCGATCATTTTGCGCCGTGCGCGCAGATCCTCCGGCAGGTCCGGGAACATCGCGGCGGAGATGTAGGTATGGCAGATGAACAGCGGATTGCGGCGATGCGCGTTGTCCGTCCAGTCCACCCGGAACATGCCCGGCTCACCGAAGGGCGGAACGGGACCGAACGCCTGGCCGAGCGATTCGGCGGCATCCGGATCCATGGCATAGTCTTCGAAATGCATGTTGTCCAGCGTGGCGGCGGACAGGAGAGAAAACGTGAACGCCGTAAAGCCGCGGATGTCGATCTTCTCCGGCGCCGCGGCCACGAACGTCCCCCTCCCCTTGACGATGGACAAGGTTCCTTCGGAGACGAGTTCGGAAATCGCCTGGCGAACGGTCGGCCGGCTCAAGCCGAGTTCTTCGCACAACTGCAGTTCGGAAGGAATGCGGGATCCCGGTTCGTATTCGCCCGATTCCACCCGTTCGATCAGCAAATCCTTGAGTTGCGCGTACAGCGGGACGCTGCTGCGTTTATCCATTTTCATACCGCCGCCTCCTGTTTGCAGGTGTATTGAAACTCAAACACCCATCAGCATGTCACGACAATAATATCACACCTGGAGTGATTCGTTTTCGCGCGCCAACGCGGTGGAGAACCGCTCCAGGACCGGCTCCACGCACTGATCCAGAAACTCCTCGACCTGGCGTTCGGACCGGCCGGTGTAGAGCGCAGGATCCAGCAGGGATTCGAGCTGGCTTTGCTCCAGTCCGAATGCGGGGTCCGCCGCGATGCGGTCCAGGAGATCGTTGGACAGGCCGTCGCGCTTGACGCGCTGGCCGGCTTCCATGGAGTGCCGCCGGATCCGCTCGTGCAGCGCCTGCCGGTCGCCGCCGTTCTTGACCGCGGCCATCAGGATGTTTTCCGTCGCCATGAACGGCAGCTCGTCCATCAGGTGCCGCCGGATCACGTTCGGATATACGACAAGCCCCTCCGCGATGTTGCGGTACAGGATGAGGATCGCATCGACGGCCAGAAAGGCTTCGGGTACGGCGATGCGTTTGTTCGCGGAGTCGTCGAGTGTCCTCTCGAACCATTGCGTCGAAGCGGTCACGGCGGCGTTCTGCGCGTCGGACACCACATAGCGGGCCAGCGAGGCGATCCGCTCCGAACGCATCGGATTCCGTTTGTAGGCCATCGCGGACGATCCGATCTGTCCCGGCTCAAAGGGTTCTTCGATCTCCTTGAGGTGCTGGAGCAGTCGGATGTCGGAGCTGAACTTGGATGCGCTCTGCGCGACGCCGGACAGCGCGTTCAGCACCCGCGCGTCGATCTTGCGCGGATAGGTCTGGCCGGAGACCGGAAATGTCCTCGGCAGGCCCATCTTCTCGGCGATGCGGCGATCCAGCTCGGAACACTTTTCGTGGTCGCCGTCAAAGAGCTCCAGAAAGCTTGCCTGTGTGCCTGTGGTTCCCTTGCTGCCCAGAAGCGCAAGCGAGTCGATGACAAAGTCCAGTTCTCCGATGTCCAGCAGAAGATCCTGGATCCACAACGTCGCCCTCTTGCCGACGGTCACAGGCTGCGCGGGCTGAAAATGCGTATAGCCGAGTGTCGGGAGCGCTTTGTGGCGCCGCGCGAAACCGGCCAGAGCGGCGACGGTCGAAGCCGCCCGCTCCCGTACCAGACGGAGCGCCTGGTCCATCAGGAGGATGTCTGTATTGTCGCCGACATAGCAGGACGTCGCGCCCAGGTGGATGATGCCGCGGGCGCCGGGACATTGGTTGCCATAAGCGATGACATGCGCCATCACATCATGCCGAACCGCCCGCTCCTGGCGCGCGGCATCTTCGTAATCGATGGAATCGGCAGCGGCACGCATCTCGGCGATCTGATCCGGGGTCACGGGCAGGCCGAGCTCCATTTCGGTCTCGGCCAACGCGATCCAAAGCCGGCGCCATGTCCGGAATTTGTTGTCCGGGGAAAAGATGCGCTGCATCCGGTCGCTTGCATATCGGGAACTCAGCGGGCTTTCGTATCGGTCCTGCATGGTCGTCCTTCCCGCGGCCCGCGTACGCGCATGTCCCGGGCGAACCGCCGCCAAAAAGAATCACGGACCCGGCGGCCCGGATCCGTGATCATTATACCCGATCCCCGCACGGCGCTTCAAGCAAGCGCCCGCTCGCGCAGAATCCTGCGGATGGCCGCCATCTTGGCGCAGATGCACAAGACTTCCGCGGCGGGACGCACTTCCTCGACGGGAGGGAATGTCGGCGCGATCCGGATGTTGCTGTCTTCCGGATCGATCCCGCCCGGATACGTGGCGCCCGCCGGTGTGAACTCCACCCCGCAGGCGCGTGCGGTCTCAACCACTTCCGCAGCGGTTCCCGGATAGACGAACAGACTGATGAAGTACCCTCCGAGGGGCCGGTTCCACCGCGCGATCCCCGTCCCGGACAGTTCGGAGTCCAGGACGTCCAGCACAGCCTCGAACTTCGGGCGCAGGATCCCGGCGTGCCGTTCCATATGCCGTTCCACTCCGGCAAGATCCTTCAGAAACCGTACATGGCGGAGCTGGTTGAGCTTGTCGTGACCGATGGTCTGAAAGAACATGACACCCTTGCGGTAGGCGATGTTCGCAGGGCTGGCCGCCATGCAGGACACCCCTGCGCCGGCATACGTGATCTTGGATGTGGAGGTGAACTCATAGACCCGGTCCGGATGGCCGGATTCGGCGCACAAACCCAGAATGTCCGGGACCGAGGCTTTCCGGTCCGGATACAGATGATGCTGCCCGTAGGCGTTGTCCCAGAAAATCCGGAAGTCCGGCGCCGCCGGCATGGCCGCCAGTCTCCGGCAGGTCTCGTCTTCATAGACGATCCCGTCCGGATTGCTGTAGACCGGTACGCACCAGATTCCCTTGATCCTCGGATCGGATGCCGCCAACCGCTCGACGGTGTCCATATCGGGTCCCGTCGGGGTCATGGGGACCGCGATGTTTTCAAAGCCGAGCCGCTGCGTGATGGCAAAGTGCCTGTCGTATCCGGGTGACGGACAGAGAAAAGCGGGCCGATCCACACGCGACCAGGGCAGCTCGGCTCCCGGAACAGGGGACAGCAGCGCGGCAACGATCGTGTCAAACATCAGGTTCAGGCTTGAATTTCCGAATACAAGGACGTTTTCCGGGCGCGTACGCAGAATCTCGGAGAACAGCCTCCGCGCCTCGGGGATGCCCTCGAGTCCGCCGTAGTTCCTGCAATCCGTGCCGTCCTCCGACAGATAATCGCCCGACCCCAGGATGGTATCAAGCGGTTCAGACAAATCCAACTGGCCGGAACACGGAACGCCCCGAACCATTTTCAGGGAATATCCCTTGGTCCGATGCGCCTCGTAACGGTCGACCAGTCGATCCAACTCCTGACGGAGCGACACATCGTCAATATGCTGGAATGAAGGCATTGGGAGCTCTCCTTGCAAATTTTGTCCAACCTAGAAGCAAAGTCGAATGTATTATAAACCATGCTCTTTTGCTTTTACAAGTGCTATTGACAGGCTAATCCATCGGAATCCACCGTATTTCCCCGATGTTCCCCGACGAATCCAGCCCGACATCTGCTGCAAGTATGCGGACATCTTTATTCACAAGATGTGTACGATCCAGATAGATGTACGCGGTACGCCGCAACCGGCCGATCTTGGCGGGCGTGATGGATTCCGCGCCCGATCCGTATCGGCTTCCCGTCCGGCGCGCGCGCACTTCGACGAAATGCACGACCTCCGCCTTTTCCGCGACAATGTCCAGTTCGCCGAGGCCCGGTACGTTGAAATTGCGCGCGAGAATAGTAAAGCCGTTACGGGCCAATTGTTCCGCCGCGGCTTCTTCAGCGGCATTTCCTGCGCTTCGGGAGGCGGCGGCTCCCTCCCTACTCCTCATGAGACTGCAGACCACCCAGAAACGACAACCGGTGGACCGGACAGGGCCCCAACCTGCGGAGCGCCTCGTAATGGGCTGCGGTGCCGTACCCCTTGTGTTGTGCGAAGCCATACTCCGGATAGGTCGAATCCAATTCCGTCATGATCCGGTCCCGCGTGACTTTCGCCAGAATGGACGCCGCGGCGATGGACACGGACAGCGAGTCCCCCCGGATGATCGGAACGACCGGGATTCCGGTTCCGTGCAGATCCACGGCATCGATCAGCAGCCGTTCCGGTCGGACAGCCAGCCCGGCGACCGCCTGGCGCATCGCTTCTTTCGTGGCGTTGAGGATATTGATCCGCTCGATGGTTTCCACATCCGCAATGCCGACGGCATACGCGATGCAGCAGGAGCGGATTTCATCGTAGAGGATGTCCCGACGCGCCGGCGACAGTTTTTTCGAATCGTCCGCACCGTACGCGGGATGATCCGGATCCAGGACGCACGCCGCGGCCACTACCGGTCCGGCCAGAGGTCCCCGTCCCGCCTCGTCGATCCCCGCGACCCACCGGCAGCCGTCCGCCCAGGCGGCGGTTTCGTACCCCGACATCGTACGATACCGGGAGATCGCCTTCTCCAGCCTCTTTCCCGACAGTCCGGAATACGTCCCGGACGCGGTCACGGGCGCACCTTCGCTTCCGGACGCTCCAGAGAGATCCGGCCGATCCGGCCTGAACGGAGTTCATCCAGCAGGACCGCGGCGAAACGGGCCCGGTCGACACGGCCGCCGGACAGGATGCAGCCGCGTCTGCGCGCGAGGTCGTCCAGCTGCTCGTGGATCGGGAGGTCGAGTCTCTCCGCCTTGTAGCGCGCGGTCACAGCCGCGGGATAGGTTCGTATCAGGTCGGCAAGGGTCTCTTCCGCGATCTCTTCGATATCGAGAATATCGTCCTTGATCGCTCCGGTCGCAGCCAGATGCATCTGTTTCGTCCGGTCTCCCAGATCGGCCCACAGGACGCCCGGCATGTCCATGAGCTCCAGCCCGTCCTCCGTCCGGACCCACTGCGGGTTCCGGGTGACGCCGGGCCGGTCTTCCGTGCGTGTGGACGCACGTCCCGCAAGGGAGTTGATCAGCGTCGACTTGCCGGTGTTCGGGATACCGACGACCATGGCGCGGGCGGGGCGGAAAACCCGTCCTTTCTCCCTGGCCCGGGCGATCCGGTCCGCGCTCATTTCAAGGCATGCCCGGCGGACGCTGTCGACACCGTTGCGGCGGGTGTTGTCACACGCGACGGCGGGAATTCCCATATGCCGGAAGTAGGCGATCCACTCCGCTGTGACGACGGGGTCGGCCAGATCTTCTTTTCCGAGAAGGAGCAGGCGGGGTTTGTCGCCGATCAGTCTGTCGAGCTCGGGATTCCGGCTGCTTACCGGAATCCGGGCGTCGCAGGTTTCGATTACGGCGTCCACCTGACGGAGCCGGTCCCCGATCGCACGGAGCGTCTTGGCCATGTGCCCCGGAAACCAGTTGACGGTCTGCGCCATGTTTCCCTCCCTGCCGCAATACTTCACGTAAAACCGAAGGGACCTTGCGGTCCCTTCGGCTGGATTGACGTTTACCTTTTTACCAGTTTTTCCTTGACCTTGGCGGACTTGCCGACCCGGTCGCGCAGGTAGTACAGCTTGGCACGGCGGATCTTGCCCTTGCGGACGATCTCGATATGATCGATCTTGGGCGAATGAACCGGCAGGGTCCGCTCGACGCCGACACCGTACGAAAGGCGGCGGACGGTGACGGACTCGTTCAGTCCGGCTCCCTTGCGGCCGATCACGGTGCCCTCGAAGACCTGGATGCGTTCCCGGTTGCCCTCGCTGATTTTCAGGTGGACCCGGACGAAATCGCCGATCTCGACATTGGGGTAGGCGTTTCGGATCTGCATCTGCTCGACGGCCTTGATGATGTCCATATTGCGTTTCTCCTCTCATTCAAGAACGTTCATGCACGCAACCGGCAGCGGACCGTCCGTAATCAATGGCTAAAGCATCTTATCACAGCTTGGATTCCGATGCAACAAGGTTATTCAAACCATCGGAACATGCCTGGTATGCCTCCCGGCATGTGCAGATCATATTGCCACCACTCGAAATACAGCTGGGCGAATCCTTGCGCTTCCATGACATCACGAAGCATCCTGCGGTTTTCATACTGCGTCGGACTCAAGCGGCCCGACGCAAGGAATTCCGCCTCGTGCTGCGGCCAGGCCAGACGGTCAAAGCTGTCGAAACCGGTTCCCATATCCAGTTCGGTGCCGGTCGCCGTGTCATACAACGTGAGGTCGACCGCCATGCCGATATAGTGGTTCGAGAACCATGCGGAGGGATCGGAGAGGATCGCCTGGTATTCCGTCCCCTGGACGATATCCCACATTCTCTGCTGCGCGCTTTTGGGCCGGTACGCGTCATACACGAGAAAGCGCAGATCCGGATGCGAGGCGCGCAGTGCGGCGTGCGCCGCGGCGAGCCGTTGCGCGGCATCCGGGGGCATATAGGCCGTGGTGAAGTCGCCGTAGAGATTCGTTTTGACAAAGTTGTCTTCCGTCGCATACTTCATGTCGATCCGGATATCCGGATCGATCGACCGGATGTCCACAAGCGGATACGATCGGATGCGTTCCGCCGGCCATCCGGCATCGGGATCGAAGGAATGGCATGCCGGGACCAACGAGTCCGCATCGATGCTGAGGAACGTGTGCGCGTTCACCCAGTAATACTCGCGGGAAGCGCCGTACAGCACGATCCAGTCCTTCCTGCCGTCCGAAGGCCGCACCGCCAGGAACGGCCGTTCCCCACCGCTGCAGGACAGGATATAAGATCCATCCGGTGAAACGACCTCGTCCAGTCCGCCTTCCATATAAAGCAGGCGGTATTCATAAAGCGACCGGGCAAGTCTCCGCCCGATAAATCCGGCGGTACCCGGCTCCGCAATACCGGCGATCGCTGCCGCTTCGACCGTCTCCTTGCCGTACAGCGCCAGTACGCAGTCCTCAAAGAAGAAGATGGAGCAATCCCCATCGTCGCGGTACGGCTTTCCGATCGCCGCCTCCGCATCCGCCATGGAACCTCCCACCACCGCACCTTCCGTGATCATGGCCGATCCGCCGGAGGCTCCGGGCGTAACGATGACGGATCCATCGTGCAGGATCCACCCGGCGGCTTCGTCTTCGGCGGTCCAGGACATCGGGTCCGCGGAAAGCGACAGGAGCCTGGGATTCAGGCGATCCCCGGAGAGGGTCGGTGTTCCGGGCGGGACATAGGCCGGCACCGTCGGTCCGGGAGTCGGATCCGGTGTCGGCGACAGAGGCTTTATGGTGGTCGCAATCGAGGATGATGTGGTGGTGGCCGATGATCCGGACGCTGTCGTCACGCCAGGTGCGTCGGACGGGCCGCCGCATCCGGACAATGCAATGACCGCAGCCAGAACCGTCAGGATGCAGAAGAGCCTTCGATCCGCGGCGCGGCGTCCCTTGGGGCAATCCGCCGGACTAGTCGTGCTTCCTGCCATGCGCATCCTCTTGATGACGTATGAACAACTCCAGTTTGTCCATCTCCGCAGCTTGGATCCGAAGCCGGTTGAAAAGATCCGGCCGGTGTTCCATCGTAGTCTTCAATGAAGCCAGTCTGCGGTATTCCAATATCTTAGCGTGATGTCCTGACAACAAGACGTCCGGTACAGACACGCCTTTCCAGACCGCCGGGCGCGTATATTGCGGTCCCTCCAGTGTACCGTCCATATGGGATTCGCAGGTGATGGCCTCTTCATTGGGCAGGACTCCGGGGATCATCCGCGCAACCGCGTCGATCACGGTCAGGGCGGGCAGTTCACCACCGGTCAGGACGAAATCCCCGATCGAGATCTCCTCATCGACGATGACATCCAGCACCCTTTGGTCGATCCCTTCGTAATGCCCGCATAGAAGGATCAGGGATGTCTCGCCGGCCAGGCCGATCGCCCGCGCCTGTGTGAAAGGCCGGCCCTGGGCGGAAAGGAACACCGTGCGCGGGCTGCCCCCCAGCTCCTCCCTCGCCTGCAGCCAGGCGCGGTACACCGGTTCGCACATCATGAGCATCCCGGTTCCTCCGCCGAACATCGAATCGTCCACCTTGCCGTAGGCGTTGTCGGCAAACGACCGGATGTCGATCGCTTCCACCTCGATCCGGCCGGCAGCCGCCGCCCGGCCGAGGATGCTGGTGCCCGCCACCTGACGGATCATGTCCGGAAACAGGGTGAGCACCCGGATGCGCAGCGGGGAGACCGTGTCAGTCATAAATGTCAGACAATCCTTCCGGCAGCCGGACATCGATGCGCCTGGCCTCAATGTCCACACACTGGACAACCGGTTCTATGACCGGTACCAGCAGATCCCTGCGTCCGTCCCGGGCAACGACATACACGTCGTTCGCGCCGGTCTGCAGCACATCCCGCAGCGTACCGAGCCGTTGTCCGTCCTCAAAGACGCCGCAGCCGATCAGGTCAAAGATGAAATACCTTCCGGGAGGCAGCGGTATGGCGTCTTCCCGCGGGACGGAAAGAAACCATCCGGCTGCAGCCCTGGCCTCCTCGCGGGTCCCGATCCCTTCTACAGCAACCAGCAGGTAGCCGCCGAAGGGCCGGATGGAGAGGATCCGCGCCTCCCGCCGTTCTTTCTCGTCCGGAGCGACCAGCAGACATTTTTCCAGTCCGTCAAAGCGTGACGGATCCTCCGTCAGGGGTTCGATTTTCATCTCGCCCCGGACGCCGTGCGGCGCAAGGATACGCCCCACATGCACCGTGTCCCTCGCCGCCGCCATGCCGGTCAGACGATGTCGACGATGACCCGCTTGTCGCACTTGGTCGCTTTCGCCTTCATGATCGCACGGATCGCCTGGGCGCGTTTTCCCTGCTTGCCGATGATCTTGCCCATGTCTTCAGGATCCACATGGACTTCAAGCAGGACGGTGTTGCCCTGGTCGTGGTGATCGATGCGAACCATGTCGGGATGGCTGACCAGCGCGGTGACGATCGTG
>JAGOFF010000298.1 GCA_017997315.1 Clostridia bacterium | reverse complement strand
CTTGCGGAACGCCTCGTACGAGGTACCGCATGTCGGACAGGCCCTCGTCGGTCCCGACGGAGAGGTCCCCGCGCCGAAGGAGGGGATGCCGCCCAGTACATGGAAGATCCCGGCCGGGACGGACTGCGAGAACATCGGACCCACCAGATGCTCCAGCGCGCTCCCGCCCTCCTCCATCTCCCGCTGCGCGCAGGCCGCGCACAAACGGCGCTCGCTCACCACGCCGTTGACGTTGCGCTGGATATAGACGGTCGCCTCGTTTTCATGGCATAGCTCGCACTTCATGATCCAACCCCCTTTGAAAAGGTTTCAACGTAGGAACAGGCTGGTGAGCATGTTCTTGAAAATATCCATGCGGACCTCCGCGCGGCGCTCGACGTCCACGCGGGAGAGCGCGTTGTCCGACAACGCGGCGCGCAGCAGCCGGGCGTCCGACTCGGAGACGATCCCGTAGTCGATGAAGTTGACGATATAGATCTCGGCCTCGTGCTGCGAGAGTTCGTTCCCGATGGAGTGGAGCGCGTGCATGAGGTAGTCGGTCCCCGTTCCCAGCTCCACCCGCTGTACGCGGATCCATCCCCCGCCGCCGCGACGGCTCTCGACCAGGTATCCCTGGCCGTTGGTGAACCGGGTGGACAGAACGTAGGTGATCTGGGAGGGCACGCAGTTGACCATCTCCGCAAGGCGGCTGCGCGTGATCTCGACGATGCCGTCGTTCTGTTCGATCATGCGCTTGATGGTTTCTTCAATCAGGTCCGTGAGTCTCGCCATGGCCGCTCCCTCCGATGCAGATGCAAGATGTCAGCAGTCGCTTTTTTGACTTTGACTATCTTTGTCCTTATGACTATAGCATCGGCATCCGCGACCTGTCAAGCGGGTTTTTATACGCCGAACACCCGCGCGGCGTTGTCGTGGAACAACATGGCAAGTACCCGGCAGGCGCGCGAAAAATCCATCGCGTGGTCCGCGACCATCCCGGCAAGCACCGCGGTCACGTTTTCCCGCGCCAGCGTCAGGTGTCCGAGCACCCCGTCCACCAGCTGATAGTCCCCGCCGAACGCGAAGATCTTGGACACCGGGACGGCCTCGAGGAACTCCCGGAGGGCGATCCGTGCCGCGGACGGTGCGATCATGTGGCTCCAGCACATGTCGAGATGGACGTTGGGGTGGGTCTTGGCGAGAACCAGCGACTCCCGGAACCAGGGGTAGCCGATGTGGAACAGGTCGAACGGGATGCCCGGATACCTCCCGAACAGCGGCTCGAGCAGCATCGGGTCGGAATCGGGCAAATGGTGGCGGTTCCCCTCCTGCAGCCCGGTGTGGATCTGGACCGGGAGCCCGTCCCGCTCCGCCAGCCCGAGCATGTAGTGGAACACATGGTCCTGCACGGGCCGGGGCAGTCCATGGGCGAATCCCTCGCGCGCGGCCGCGGCGTACCCTGCGCGGGCCTCGTCCGCGGGGACCGCTTCGAACCGGATCGGCCGGTCGTAGGCAAGCGCGCATTTGAGCGCGGCCATCCCGTCCCGGAGGTTGCGGCGGTACATCTCCTCCGCCTCCTCGAGATGGGCGTCCAGCGTCGCGGGCAACGACGCTCCCGCCCCGGGCATCACGAAACGGTTGGGCTGCCAGACCGGCCGGTAGAACTCCCGGTCGCACCCCATTCCGTCCTGCCAAAAGTCAAGCAGCGAGACCCGGATGTTGCACAGCCCCCGCAGCACGCGCATCCGGTGGCCGGGATCCTCCATCGCCGCGCGGAACCGTTCGTTGAGCGGGACGATGGTACCGCGTGTCCACTCTCCGATTCCGTACAGTTTTTCCGTGGCGGTCGTCAGCGCGCGGGCGTACGCGGTGTCGCGCGTGCGTTCCCACCAGGGCTCGAGCTCGTCCCAGCGCTCCGTCAGGGGGACGTCGGGATCCTGCACCCGTTCGAGCTGCGCGTCGGTCATGCCCGCGGCCTGCAGGTCGTTGGAGATGTAGTGGAGCAGGTATTCCGCCAGGATGTCGCGCCGGGCGTCCCACTGGTTTCCGAAAGGGGGCAGGTGCTCGTGGGTGTCGAAGACAGGCTGGCTTTCCAGGCAGGTTTCGAGTTCGCGTCGGATCGAGTCGTTGCGTCCGTCCATGGCGGGCATCCTCCCTTTTCTGTCGTGGGAAACCTCTGTGCTGAACTAAAAGTGCAGTTTACGGGAAACGTCCTCCCGGAACGCGCGGCTGCGGCCCAGGAACAGCAGGATCCCGGACAGCACCACCGCAGGGATGACGGCGAACAGCGACCAGGTGATCCGGACCGAACGGTCGATGTTGAGCTCGGTCGCGATCTCGATCACCACCACGAGCACCGCGATGGACAGCAGGATCCCGACCAGCGCATACAGTCCGCGCAGCTTACGGCGCTCGATCAGGAGCCCCATGACGATCACCAGCAGGCAGAACGTTCCCGCGATCGGGAGCGCGAGCAGCACGAACCACTCGTCGGGCGAGGCCAGCCGCTCGATGACCCACAGGTAGGTCAACAGCGCGACCGCGTCCGGGATCAGGATCGGCAATAGCCCGCGCTCGCGGGCCTCGACGCGGGTGTGGAGCAGCGGGAGGGCGAAGAACACCCAGACCGTCACGACCGCGCCGACCACATACAGGCTCCAGTCCAGCGGATTTCCGTAGATGAGGTCCACCGCGACGCACAGCAGTCCGGGAAGGGCGA
>JAGOFF010000052.1 GCA_017997315.1 Clostridia bacterium | reverse complement strand
TTTCCGTCGTCTGCCCAAGCGAGGTTTCAACAACGCCCGTTTCGCCCCGTCCTACATCGAGATCAACGTGTCGGACCTGGAGTCCTTTGAGAACGGCTCCGTTATCGATGCCGCTGCCCTCAAGGCGGCCGGCGTCGTCACGCTGCCCAAGGTCAACGACGGCATCAAGGTCCTCGGAAACGGCGACCTGAGCAAGAAACTCACTGTCAAGGCCCGCTCGTTCACGACGGCCGCCAAGGAAAAGATCGAAAAGGCTGGAGGAACGGCAGAGGAGGTATAACCGATATGCCTGGAATGCTCGACACGGTTGTCAATGCCTGGAAATCCGTCGACATCCGCAAGAAGATCCTCTTCACGCTGGCCATGCTGGTGGTGTACAGCATCGGCAAGGTCATTCCGGTTCCCGGCATCGACCAGGCGCAGTTCACGGAGCTCCTGAAGCAGCTGGGCCAGCTGGGCCAGCTGATGGACATCATCTCCGGCGGCGCGCTCAACCAGGTATCGCTCTTTGCGATGGGCATCACCCCCTACATCAACTCCTCCATCATCCTGCAGCTGTTGACGGTCGCCATCCCGGCGCTGGAGCGGCTCCAGAAAGAAGGCGAGGAAGGCCGCAAGAAGATCACCCGGATCACACGCTACGTCACCATCGGGCTTGCGCTGTTCCAGGCGACCGCGTTCTGGTATGCCACACGCTCTGCGATGTCCAGCACCCTGCCCGGATTCTTCGCGGCGATCCTGATCATCGTCTCCTTTACGGCCGGCACCGCGTTCATCATGTGGATCGGTGAGAAAATCGATCAGTTCGGCGTCGGAAACGGAATCTCGCTCCTCATCTTTGCCGGCATCGTGTCCCGCGGGCCGCAGATGGTCACCGGATTCATCGTGGCGCTCAAGGACTGGAGCTACAGCATCGGCAAGGCGGCGGCAAGTTCCGTCGCCGGCGTCCTGGCCACCATTCCGCTCGGACTCCTCGTCCTCGCGTTCGCGGTCGGAATCGTCGCGCTGGTGGTATTCGTATCCACCGCGGAGCGACGCATCCCGGTCCAGTACGCCAAGCGCGTGGTCGGACGCAAGCAGTACGGCGGACAGAACACCTACCTGCCGATCAAAGTCAACAGCGCAGGCGTTCTTCCGGTCATCTTCGCGATGTCGCTGCTGTCGATGCCGTCCACGATCGTCTCGTTCTTCTTTGCGAACAGCACCGGAAAGGTCGCGACCTTCTTCAAAGACTTCGCGAACCAGCCCATCTATTATGTGGCCTACGCGCTTCTCATCGTCGGGTTCACCTTCTTCTACTCGATGATCCAGTTCAACCCGGTCGAGATCGCGAACAACCTCCAGAAGAACGGCGGTTTCATCCCGGGAATCCGTCCCGGGCGTCCCTCGTCCGACTTCATCCTCCGCACGTCGCGCCGGCTCAACTGGTTCGACGCGCTGTTCCTGATCATCATCGTGCTGACACCGGTTCTGCTCGGGGCACTGACCAAATCCTCGTCGTCGCTCTGGTTCGGCGGAACCGCCATCCTGATCGTCGTCGGCGTATCGCTTGACCTGATCAAGCAGTTGGAATCCCAGATGCTCATGCGGCATTACAAAGGATTCCTGGATTGAAACAGCAGCAGTCCGGGGGACGGGCATTCGGCGTTGGACCGGATGCCCGTCCCTTCGGCCGATATGGAGGCACGACATGCGATTGATCCTCCTGGGTGCACCCGGTTCGGGGAAAGGAACCATCGCCGGCATGTTGTCGGAGCGTTACGGGATCCCGCACATTTCAAGCGGAGACCTGTTCCGGGACAACATACGGCGATGCACGCCGCTCGGAGTGCAGGTGGAAGCATGCATCGCAGCGGGACAGCTGGTCCCCGACTCGATCACCATCGCCTTGGTCACAGGCCGGCTCCGCGAGCCGGACTGCGCGGACGGTTTCCTTCTGGACGGATTCCCGCGCACCATCGCGCAGGCTTCCGCGCTGGAAGACAAGCTGGCGGAAGGCGGCATCCGCATGGATGCGGTCATCAATGTCTGTCTCAGCGATGCCACGGTTCTGGAACGGATATCCGGACGGAGAGTCTGCGCCGAGTGCGGCGAACCGTACAATATCCAGTTCAAGCCCCCGCGTGAGGACGGCATCTGCGACCGGTGCGGCGGACCGGTGGTCCAGCGCCCGGACGACGTCCGCGAGACGGTGCTCAAGAGGCTGGAGAACTACCATCGCCAGACCGAACCGCTGATCGGGTACTATACGGACAAAGGGCAGCTGATCAACGTCGACAATGAGCATTCGAGCGCCAGGACGGTCGAAGAGATCGTTTCCCTCCTCCAGGGGGCGGTCTGACATGTTTGTTCTGAAAACCCTGGAGGAGATCGACCGGATGGAGCGCGCGGGCCGTGTCGTGGCCAAGGTTCTCGAAGCGGTCCGGGAAATGGTCCGTCCCGGCATTACGACCGCCGATATCGAACGGGTGGCCGTCCGGATCCTGGAAGAGGAGAAGGCGGTTCCATCCTTTCTGCATTACGGCGATCCCCCGTACCCCGCCGCCACATGCGTATCCGTAGACGGGGAAGTGGTCCACGGGATCCCGTCCGACCACCGGACCATCCGGGACGGCTCCATCGTCAGCGTCGATTTCGGCGCCAGCGTCGATGGCTGGCACGGGGATGCTGCGCGGACCTTTCTCGTCGGCGATGTGCCGGAACCGGTCCGACGGCTGGTCGAGGACACGGAACAATGCTTCTGGAAGGCTCTGGAGGCAGCCGTTCCGGGCAACCGGATCGGCGACATCTCGCATGCGGTCCAGCAGTATGCGGAGGAGCGCGGGTACGGCGTCGTACGGGTCCTGATCGGACACGGCATCGGACAGCACCTCCACGAGGACCCGGACGTCCCCAACTACGGGCGGCCCGGGCGCGGAGCCCGGCTGGTCGAGGGGATGGTGATCGCCATCGAACCGATGATCAACCTCGGAACGGCCGACGTCGTCCTGCAGGACGACGAGTGGACCGTGGAAACCGCGGACGGCCTTCCGTCCGCGCACTATGAGAACACGGTCGCCATCACTGCGGACGGTCCCAGGATCCTGACGCTGTCCCCGCGCGAAGCGGCGCTTCGCGCATGAGGGCATCGACCGGCATCCTCCCCGAGGGGAACGTGGTTCTGGCCCTGACGGGCCGTGACCGCGGGGGATGGTTCCTGACGGTCGCGCCGCAGTCCGGAACCATGCTGTATCTCGCGGACGGAGCCGCCAGGACGGCTGCCCGGCCCAAAAAGAAGAACATCCGGCACGTCCGCGACCTGGGCCGCCCGGAAGATGCGGACGACGTCCTGCGGAAGCTGCGGGACATCCGGGACGAAGGGTGGCGGAACGCCGAAATCCGCGCCTGCATCGAACGGTACCGCGGAACACTCGAAGCCGGAGCGGCCGGCCCGCAGGCAGGCGGATCGAACAAGGAGGAACCCTGATTCATGTCAAAAGAAGATGTCATTGAAGTGGAAGGCATTGTTGCCGACGCGCTCCCCAACGCGGTGTTCAAGGTCAAGCTCGAGAACGGGCATGAGATCATCGCGCACATTTCCGGACGGCTCCGGCAGAACTACATCAAGATCCTGCCGGGTGACCGCGTAACCATCGAGCTGTCCCCGTACGACCTCAGCCGGGGACGGATCACATGGCGGGCGAAATGACGACCCACCCGGCGCGTCGGGAAAATATCAACCGGTGGCTTGATTTTTAGGTGGGTTCTGATAAACTGTTTTAGCATGCGCATATTGTGTACGTCTACCACGTATGCCCGTGCACCGTTGAGTACAACCGGTGACAAGGAGGTAATCCGACCATGAAAGTCCGTCCGTCCGTCAAAACGATGTGCGAGAAGTGCAAGATCATCCGCCGCAAAGGCAAGGTCATGGTGATCTGCTCGGATCCGAAACACAAACAGAGGCAAGGCTGATACCGCGCCGTTGCGCAACGAACCCCGCCTGACCGCTGTCGAGCGGGAATCCCACGGATTCCATCGGCGGATGAACGCCTGTCCGGCGACACGGAAGGGCTGACCCAGGAAACACCATGTGGGGTGCGGCTGCCGTTTCGCCGACCTAATGCCGGTCGGCCACGGTAACCCCGATCATGTTCATCCAATAGATGACCTGTCAACGCATCAATACGGAGGTAACACACGAATGGCTCGTATATCCGGAGTGGATCTGCCAAACGACAAGAGGGTCGAAATCGCACTGACCTATATCTACGGCATCGGGCGGACGGTTTCCAACAAGATCCTCGAGGCCTGCTCCATCAGCCCCGACACACGTGTCAAGAACCTGACCGAGGACGAAGTCGCGAAGATCAGGGACACGATTGAAAACAACTACCGTGTCGAGGGCGACCTCCGACGCGAAGTCGCGCTCAACATCAAGCGGCTGGTCGAAATCGGCTGCTACCGCGGGCGCCGTCATCGCCAGGGGCTCCCGGTGCGCGGACAGCGGACCAAGACGAATGCGCGGACCCGCAAGGGACCCTCGCGGTCAGTCGCCGGCAAGCGCAAGTAAGGAGGAGCCCGACATATGGCAAAGACAGCGAAAAAGACCGCCCTCAGGCCGAAGAGAAGAGAACGCAAGAACATCGACCGCGGAACGGCGCATATCCATTCCACGTTCAACAATACGATCGTCACGATCACCGATCCGGCCGGCAACGCCATTTCCTGGTCCAGTGCCGGAGCGATGGGCATGAAGGGTTCCCGCAAGGGCACGCCGTTCGCGGCGCAGCAGGCGGCGGAAACCGCTGCGAAGACCGCTGCGGACCATGGCATGCGCACCATCGAAGTGTTTGTCAAAGGACCCGGCGCAGGCCGCGAAGCCGCGATCCGCTCGCTCTCGGCCGCCGGGCTGGAGGTCACGCTGATCAAGGACGTCACCCCCATCCCGCACAATGGCTGCAGGCCGCCCAAGCGCCGCAGAGTCTGATCCGGAGGTGTAGATCGAAATGGCAAGATATACCGATCCCGTCTGCAGGCTTTGCCGCAGAGAAAACGAGAAACTTTTCCTCAAGGGCACCCGCTGCTTCACCGGCAAGTGTTCCATCACGCGCCGCAGTTTTGTTCCCGGCCAGCATGGACAGGGCCGCAAGAAGGTGTCCGAGTACGGCACCCAGCTGCGTGAGAAGCAGAAGACCAAGCGGTTCTACGGGCTGCTCGAAGGCCAGTTCCGCAAGACGTTCGAGACGGCTTCGAAGCTCCGCGGCAAAAGCGGTGAAAACCTGCTCCGCCTGCTTGAACTCCGCATGGACAACGTCGTGTACCGCATGGGCCTCGCCGCTTCGCGCGCCGAAGCACGCCAGCTGGTCACCCACGGCCACTTCACGGTAAACGGAAAGAAAGTGGATATCCCGTCCGTCGTGCTCAAGGCCGGCGACATCATCGCCGTCCGCGACCGTTCCCGTTCCTCCGCCAAGTTCCACGATATGCCGGAACGCCCGATGCCCCAGTGGCTCTCACTGGACCGCGAAGCGCTCAAGGGCTCCATCGTGCAGATCCCTGGCCGTAGCGACGTCGATCTGGAGGTCCGTGAGCACCTGATCGTCGAGCTGTACTCCAAGTAACGCTTCCGGGGACCCTGACGGTCTCCGGCGCTTCGGTGCTCTCCGGTCAGATGGAGGAGGATTTGGATGATTGAAATTAAGAAACCTGTGATTGAGTGTTTGGACGAATCCGCCGACGGTTCCCACGGCAAGTTCGTTGTCGAGCCGCTGGAACGCGGTTATGGAATCACGATGGGCAACTCCCTGCGCAGGGTGCTGCTTTCATCGCTCCCGGGCGCGGCGGTCACCGCCATCCGGATCGAAGGGGTCCTGCACGAGTTCTCGACGGTCAAGGGACTGATCGAGGATATGACCGAGATCATCCTCAACGTCAAGGGCATCCGGGCGAAACTGCATGTGGACGGCCCCAAGACGGTGTACATCAGCACGGATGAGGGCCGCACCGGGGTCGTGACCGCGGGCGACATCGTCCGCGACGAGGAGATCGAGATCATGAACCCGGACCATCCCATCGCCACGCTCAACGGCGAGGGACGGCTTTTCATGGAACTGACCATCTGCAAAGGCCGCGGCTACAACACCGCCGACCGGAACAAATGGCCCAACCAGCCGATCGGGGTGATCCCCATCGACTCCATTTTCACTCCGGTGAGCAAGGTCAATTATACGGTCGAGGATACCCGCGTCGGCCAGTTCACGGACTTCGACAAGCTGACCATTGAAGTGTGGACCGACGCGACGGTGACCGCGAGCGAGGCGCTGAGCCTCGGTGCCGGTATCCTGAGCGAGCATCTCGGACTGTTCGTCGCGCTCAACGAATCCGCGACAGGACCGAGCTTCAAGGACACCGAAGACGGTGCGGGACGCAACCGGCTGCTGGACACCCTGATCGAGGACCTGGATTTCTCGGTCCGGACGTACAACTGTCTCAAGCGCGCCGGCATCAATACGATCGGTGACCTGGCCATCCGCTCTGAAAACGAGATGATGAAGGTCCGGAATCTGGGCAAAAAATCGCTCGAGGAAGTCGTCGAAAAACTCAAGGAGCTCAACCTTTCGCTTGCGGACGGCAGCAAGGATTGAGAATTGCTCCTGGATACGCCAACACACCCGCTTAGGAGGATAAGGGCATGCCTTCACAGAGAAAACTCGGACGTGCTACCGACATCAGGCTTTCCATGCTTCGCGGCATGGTGACCGAACTGATCGTGCGCGGCCGGATCGAAACCACCGAGGCCCGCGCCATAGAGGTCAAGAAGATCGCTGAAAAGCTGATCACGATCGCCGCACGGGAGAAGGACAACTTTGAAACGCGCGAGATCATGCGGTCCACCGCCAAACTGGACGGAAAAGGCCGCAAGGTTCTTGTTTCCAAGAAATCCAAGAACGGGAACCGCTATGACGCGGTTGACCGGGAAATCAAGTCCGCGATGGTCCAGGTGGACAATCCCAGCCGTCTGGCCGCCCGCCGGCTTGCGATCCGCTGGCTCAACAAAGGCAAGGACGCCGAGGGCAAGGTTGTCAATCCGGTCGACAAACTGTTCAACGAGATCGCTCCCAAGTTCGCAAAGCGCGCCGGCGGGTACTGCCGCGTGATCAAGCTGGGACCCCGCCGCGGCGACGCTGCGGAAATGGCCGTCCTCGAATTCGTGGAGTAAGCGGCTCCGATCCGCTTCAGACAGACGAACGCAACGATAACGGGAAGGGGCAGCCGGCAGGATGCCCCTTTGCGCATCACCGCAGCCGCGGACGGGGGAGCATGGAAACTTTCATACAGGTTGATCAGGTGCGGTTTGAATATGACCGGCACACGGCGTTTTCGCTGATGGCCGTGCGCGATGTCTCGATGACCGTTCCACGCGGCGGCCACATCGCGGTTCTGGGCCGCAACGGATCCGGGAAGTCCACGCTGGCGCGCATGCTGAACGCACTGGAGGTTCCGGACTCCGGGCGGGTTCTCGTCATGGGGCTCGATACCGCGGACGACCGGTCGGTCTGGGACATCCGCCGCGCCTGCGGCATGGTGTTCCAGAATCCCGACAACCAGATCGTCGGGACGACGGTCGAGGAGGATGTCGCGTTCGGACCCGAGAACATCGGCATGCCGCGTGAGGAGATGCGGTCATCGGTCGACCGTTCTCTCGCTGCGGTCGGGCTGGATGCGGACGCGCATAAAGAACCGCACCTGCTGTCCGGCGGACAGAAACAGAAACTCGCGATCGCAGGGATCCTGGCGATGCACCCGCAGTGCCTGATCCTGGACGAGGCGACGTCGATGCTGGACCCCGTGAGCCGGACGGATTTCATCCGCCTGGTCACCCGTCTCGGGAGGGAAGAAGGCCTGACCGTCGTCAACATCACCCATGACATGGAAGAGGTCCTGCTCGCGGACCGTGTACTGGTGCTTTCCGAAGGCAGCCCCATTCTCGAGGGAACGCCGGCCGAAATCTTTGACAATCCGGACCGGATCAAGGAAGAAGGGCTCGACGTACCGGCATATGTGGAGATCACCCACCGGGTGGCCGCACTTGCCGGAGTACCGCTGGAACCTCTTGAAGCGGCGACGCGCGAAGGTGCGACCTCCGCGATCCTGCGCGTCCTCCGGCTCGCGGACTTCCTGCCCGGGAGCGTCGTCCCGGATCGGTCCGCCGACCACCCGGTCCTTCCGGACCGGGAAAAACCGGGTAAGGCAGACAAGAATCCCCCGGTGATCGAGGTCAGCCATCTGTCGCATACCTATACCCCGGGAACCCCGTTCGCGACCGAATCCCTGCACGACGTCTCTTTCCGCGTGGAACGGGGTGAACTCCTGGGGGTGGTCGGCCACAGCGGCTCCGGCAAGTCGACGCTGATCCAGCATCTCAACGGGCTGATCCGACCGGTACCGGGAACCGTAAGCGTCCTCGGGATGGATCCGTCCGTGAACGCGGACATCCGCCGGATCCGGCAGCGTGCAGCGCTCCTCTTCCAGTACCCGGAGCACCAGCTTTTCGAGGAGACCGTTTTTGACGACATCGCATTCGGCCCCCGCAAGATGGGGCTGGAGGAAGCGGAGGTCGAGCGTCGGGTGCGTGACGCTGCGCTGGTGGTCGGAGTGGCCGAAGGCGACTTGAAACGTTCCCCCTTCGAACTGTCCGGGGGACAGAAACGTCGGGTCGCGATCGCCGGTGTGCTGTCGATGGAACCGGAAATCCTTGTGCTGGACGAACCCGCCGCCGGGCTGGATCCCGCGGGCCGGGATGAAATCCTCGGATACGTCGCCAGCCTCCGGGACCGGGGCATCACGATCGTACTGGTCTCTCACAGCATGGACGACATCGCGCGTCTCGCGGACCGCGTGCTGGTACTCGGCGCCGGCCGTGTGGCGGGATTCGGCACTCCCGCGGAGGTTTTCACCGATCCGGACATCCTTTCCCGGGCCGGGCTGCTCCTTCCCGCGACGGCGGCTTTCCTGGGGGGACTGAAGGAAAGCATCCCGGCGCTCGACACCGCGAAATTCACCGCGGAAAGCGCGGCCGCCGAGATCGTGCGCGCCTGGACGGAAGGGGGCGACCGCCCGTGATGGACAAAATCACCCTTGGCCGCTACTACCCGGGGGAATCGCCGATCCATCGGATGGATCCCCGGCTCAAGATCATCCTTGCCATCCTGACCATGACGGCGGTGTTCGTGGTGAAGAAGCCGTTGCCGCTCGCGTTGCTTTCCGGCGGGATCCTGGGCACGATCCTTTTGTCGCGCATCCCGTTCCGGCAGGTGGCGCTCAGCATCCGCCCGATCCTCTTCGTGATCATTTTCGCTTTTTTCCTCAACCTGTTCACGGTCGACGGGAACGAACTGGTGCGTATCGGACCCCTGCACATCACGGACGCATCGCTCGAGACCGCGCTGCGGATGGCGATCCGGCTGATCCTGCTCATCGTCTCGACCTCGGTCATCCTGACCCTCACGACCACGCCCATCCTCATCGCGGACGCGATGGAGGCGCTCATGAAACCGTTGGAGCGGGTCCGGTTCCCGGTCCATGAGCTTGCCATGATGATGTCGATCGCGCTGCGTTTTGTCCCCACGCTGGCGGAGGAAACCTCCAAGATCATGAAAGCGCAGTCCTCCCGCGGCGCGGACTACGACACCGGCGGTATCATCAAGAAGGCAAAGGGTCTCGTATCCGTGCTGGTCCCGCTGTTCATCAGCGCGTTCCGGCGCGCCGAGGACCTTGCGGTCGCCATGGAGGCGCGGTGCTACCGCGGCGGCAAGGGGCGCACCAAACTGAAAGTCATGCGGCTCACCCGCCTGGACGCCTGGGCGACGGCGGTCTCCGCCGCATTCCTGGCCGTGCTGGGACTGCTCCAGTTTACGTCCATCCTGCCCTGAGCGGCCGCAAGGCCGCTTCCCCGCCGCAAGGAGGAATTCCTATGGATCTGTACATCGGGATCGATCTGGGAGGCACCAACATCGCTGCAGGCGTCGTGGATGCCGACGGGAGGATCCTTGCCCGGGAGACCGTGCCGACCGGAGCCTCACGCCCCGCATCCGCCATCCTCTCGGACATGTCCGCCCTTGCCGTACGGCTCGCGGATGCTGCGGGCGACGGCCGGGAACGCCTCCGCGCGGTCGGGATCGGATCCCCCGGCACTCCGGACAACGACCGCGGGGTGGTGGTGTACTCCAGCAACCTGCCGTTCCGGCCGGACACCCCGATCCGGGGGATCTTGGGAGCGGCGACGGGCCTGCCGGTCCACATCGAGAACGACGCGGCCTGCGCCGCGCTGGCGGAAGCCCGTGCCGGAGCGGCGCGCGGTGCGTCCAACGCGGTCATGCTGACGCTCGGCACCGGCGTCGGGTGCGGGATCGTCGCGAACGGCCGGATCTACCACGGCTTCAACAACGCCGCCGGGGAGTTCGGCCATTCCGTGATCGTCCCGGGAGGCGAGCCTTGTCCCTGCGGACGCAGAGGATGCTTCGAGCAGTATGCCTCCGCGACCGCCCTCATCCGGGAGACCCGTCGGGCGATGGCCCGCCGGCCGGATTCGACACTCCGGAAGTTCGCCGAAGCCGCCGGAAAAGTCAGCGCCCGTACGCCGTTCGACGCCATGCGGGCGGGAGACGCGGCGGCCGCGGCGGTGGTCGCGGACTACATCCGCATGTTGTCCGAGGGTGCGGTCAACCTTGTCAACACCTTCATGCCCGAGGTTCTGCTGTTCGGCGGCGGCGTATCGAATGAAGGGGAGGCCCTTCTCGGCCCGGTGCGGGATTTCGTGGACCATCACGGCTACTACGGCGTCGGAGTCAGGCATGCCCGGATCGAGCGGGCGGTGCTCGGAAACGAAGCCGGAATCATCGGGGCCGCGCTGATGGCCGCGGATGCGCTCGATACATGATCCGCTCCATCGCGCTGCTCACCGAATATGACGGAACCCGGTTCATCGGGTGGCAGAGCCAGCGGGAAGGCCGGACCGTGCAGGGCGTGCTGGAGGGCGCGCTGTGCGCCCTGTTCTCCCAACCGGTCCGTCTGACCGGCTGCAGCCGCACGGACGGCGGGGTGCACGCGCACGGGCATGTGTCCCACTTCCGGGCGGACGGATCCATCCCGACCGGGCGGATCCCGTATGCGCTCAACGCCGCTCTCCCCGACGACATCGCGGTCCGTTCCGCCGTGGAGGTTCCCGCGGAATTCCACGCCCGGTACGACGCGCGCGCCAAGCGGTACTCTTACCGGATCTGGAACGCACCGATCCGGCCGGCGATCGACCGGCATACCGCCTGCCATGCACCGCGCCCCCTGGATCTCGAAGCGATGCGCGCTGCGGCGCTTCCGATGCTCGGACGGCATGACTTCTCCGCGTTCATGGCTGCAGGATCGTCCGTCAAGACGACCGTACGGACCCTTTACGAGCTCCAGGTGCTGGCATCTCCGCCCGATCCGGTGGTCACCATCACCGTCACGGGCGACGGTTTTCTGTATAATATGGTTCGTATCCTCGCAGGCACCCTGCTGTATGCCGGGCTCGGCAAAATCCCGCCCGGGGAGATCGCAGGGATCCTCGAGGGGGGCGACCGCCGGCGTGCTGGCAAGACGCTGCCCGCGCGGGGGTTGACGCTCCAATCCGTTTACTATGAATTCGGCGGCCGGCTCGCCACCCTGGACGGGGAATCCGGCCCGGACCGCCCGGATATCGGGGGAACCGTTCCCCCGGGAGGAACGCAAGATGACACCTGACAGCAAGTGGACCGATCGCACCAACATGACCATGCTCACCGATTTCTACGAACTCACGATGTCCCGTGGGTACCTCGAGAACGGCATGCAGGACGTATACGCCCATTTTGACCTGTATTTCCGGAGTGTCCCGCAGGGCGGCGGCTACGCCATCATGGCGGGCGTCGAGCAGATGGTCGACTATCTGCGATCCCTTCACTTCACCGGGGACGACATCGCATTCCTGCGCGGTACGGGTCAGTTCGGGGAACCGTTCCTCGACTACCTGCGCGCTTTCCAGTTCCGCTGCGACGTCTGGGCGATGCCCGAAGGCACCCCGATCTTTCCCGGCGAGCCCATCGTCAAGGTCCGCGGACCGGTCATCCAGGCACAGATGATCGAGACCATGCTGCTGGTCACCATCAACCACCAGAGCCTGATCGCCACCAAGTCGGCGCGGATCGTCCGCGCCGCCAAAGGC
>JAGOFF010000297.1 GCA_017997315.1 Clostridia bacterium | reverse complement strand
ATCCAGCGCCTTGCGGCCGTGCCGCCCAAGGAAATCCTTTATGGCCAGGTGGTCTCGGGCCTGATCTCTCCCATCGCGGGACTGGTCATGCTTCTCGGTGCGGTCTCCAAAAAAGCGGAGGAGACCGGAGCCGCGAACGTGTCGGAACTTACGGCGGCAGTCGCCGGTTGACAGACAGCAGCAGCATACGCACATACGCACACGATTTATGGAGGTAAACCATCATGGCCAGCGAAAAAATCACCAAGATCATGGAAGACGTCAAGGCGCTTACCGTCATTGAGCTGAACGACCTTGTCAAAGCCCTCGAGGCCGAGTTCGGCGTATCCGCTTCCGCAATGGCCGTCGCCGCCGCTCCCGCAGCCGCCGCCGCCCCCGTCGAGGAAGAGCAGACCGAGTTCACCGTCATCCTGAAGGAAGCCGGACCGAACAAGATCAACGTCATCAAGGCCGTCCGCGAGATCACCAGCCTGGGCCTCAAAGAAGCCAAGGAAATGGTCGACAACGCCCCGAAGGCCATCAAGGAGAACGTGAGCAAGGAAGAAGCCACGACCGTCGCCAACAAGCTCAAGGAAGCCGGCGCCGTCGTCGAGATGAAGTGATTTTCCGGATCTTCCGGGTCCTGCCGCATCCGTGCGGCAGGACCCGGAAACCGGTTATCCGGTTCATGCCTCCGGCGGGTCAGACGCTTCTTGACACCGTCACAGGCTGCTGATAGAATCATGAAGCGCCTTTCACAGGGCGTACCCCTCAATATGGCGGCGTAGCTCAGGTGGCCAGAGCATTCGGTTCATACCCGAAGTGTCGTTGGTTCGAATCCGACCGCCGCTACCATATGGCCCGTTGGTCAAGCGGTCAAGACATCGCCCTTTCACGGCGAAGACAGGAGTTCGATTCTCCTACGGGTCACCAACTTTACACGGGTGCTTAGCTCAGCTGGGAGAGCACATCCTTCACACGGATGGGGTCGTAGGTTCGAGTCCTATAGTACCCACCAACCCCGCGGGATTAACTCAGTGGTAGAGTGTCACCTTGCCAAGGTGAAAGTCGCGAGTCCGAATCTCGTATCCCGCTCCACCGGCACCATAGCCAAGTGGTAAGGCAGAGGTCTGCAAAACCTTTACCCCCAGTTCGAGTCTGGGTGGTGCCTCCAGACATCGGAAAGTCCCGGGCCCGCGCAGGCCGGTCCGGGACTTTTTCGACCCCGTCCATCGGATGCCCCTCCGGCTTCCCGGACGGAGACGGACACAGAAGGAGAGAGCGGTATGGAGCTGGACAAACGGAACGCGTGGGCGGAGTTTTTCGCCAGCTACAACCGGAATCTGGGGGAACAGTTCGATTCCGAACTATCGGGCATCGAGGATCCGGAGATCATGGATGCTCCCGGTTTTGACGATGCGATCCGCAGCCATGTCCTGCACGGCATGCACGCCTGGTATTCCCTCCCGATACAGACCGCGGGCGGTCAGACCCCGCAAGGGATGATCGACCGCATTGACACCCTGGACGAGGCGATGGAAGTGTTCCGCATGGCTGCGGTCCAGTGCGACGAAGAACTCCCGGACCTCCTTCGGACCAAGCTCGGAACCTACGGAGTCCGGGCGGTCGACCGGCTTCTCCCGCTGGTTTTCGCCTCGGTGTGGGACGCCCCGGAAAACGCCGACGAGGACCGGCCGGATGACCTGCTGGTTTCCTGTGCGGCCTTGCGTCTGCTCGGGGACTGGAAGGCGGCGGAAACCTTTGAACTCGTTCTGTCGCGTTTTCTCGCGACGGAAGAACCCGAAGAAATGGTCAGCGAATCGTTTATCTCCTATTGCAGCGGGATCGGGCCCGCCACCGCGCCCGCCCTGCAGCAGGCGCTTCTCCAGGCTGCGGCGGCAGGGCACGACTTGTCCGGCCCGTACGAGTACGCGGTCATCGCATTGTCCGGCGTCGGCCGCATGCAGCCCTCGGACAGCATTTTCCTGTGCCTGAGGGAGTGCTTCCGCAAAATGGAGCGCAAGGTCATCGGCGCAATCTGCCTGGGGGACTACGGTGACGGCCGGGCGATTCCCACACTCAAGGGATATCTGGACCGGAATTCCGGCCAGATCGACCGGCAGCTGTTCTACGAGGTCCTGTCGGCGATCAAGCGGCTGGGCGGCGACATCTCGGATATCCATGATCCGTTCGGGGACTTCGGTCCGCGCCGGAACAGCGTGAAACAGTGATCCGGACCACCCGGATTCCGGTTGACACCGCCTCCGGGAATTCGATATAATCTGTCCTGCATTCCAAAGCGCGGGATTAACTCAGTGGTAGAGTGTCACCTTGCCAAGGTGAAAGTCGCGAGTCCGAATCTCGTATCCCGCTCCAGCAGGGACCGCCCGAAAAGGCGGTCCCGTTTGTTTGTCCGACGGCCTCGGACCGGCCGGCCGGCGGGGACGGCGATATGGTAGAATGAACCCACATCAAGCCCGTGGAAGCCGCCCGTCCGGTACGGCCGGAGCAGGCGGGACACGGAACCGGAGGCGGCATCGTGTCGACATTTGTGACACTCCAGGAAATCATCGATGTGTTCAACCTTGAGGTCGTCTGCGCATACGGCAAACCGGAGGAGATCCGGATTTCCGTCGCGGACGTCACGAGGCCCGGACTGCAGCTGGCCGGTCATTTCGCGCATTTCGGACCCGACCGCATCCAGCTGATCGGGAACATGGAAAC
>JAGOFF010000296.1 GCA_017997315.1 Clostridia bacterium | reverse complement strand
GGCGCAGGGATTCATCGCCCGTGCCTTTGTGCGGCTTCACGACGGGGAGTATGACGAAGCGCTGCGGGATTTCGAAACCGCGCTCCGGATCGATCCGCAGCGGCTGGACGCCATGCACGGCCGCGGCAAGTGTCTGTCGCTGCTCGGCGAAGACGAGGAGGCCATGTCCTGTTTCAACCGGCTGCGCCGTATTCTTCCGGACGATCCGGATATCGCGTACGAGCTTGCGGACGCCATGTTCGCGGCCGGATTCCTGGAAGACGCGCTGCGGGTATGCCTGGAGTGCCTGGCGCTGGATCCGGCGTTCACCGAGGCGTATGTGCTGATGGCGGTGGTAGAGACCCGGAAGGAAAACGACGGCCTGGCGTTCGACCATCTGGAAAAAGCGCTGGAGATTGAGGCCGACAATCCGTTCGCACTCAACGAAATGGCCTATCTGCTCCACCTGCAGGGACGGGACGGCGAAGCGTTCGATTATGTGGAGCAGGCGCTGGACAGCTTTCCGGACTTTACGGAAGCGTTGTACAACAAAGCCACAATCCTGTATTTCCAAGGGCTGCTGGACGAGTCCTATGATCTGTACGACCGGATCCTGAACGATGTGCCGGACCACGTCAGCGCCTTGATCGGCAAAGCGAACGTCCTGACCCAGATGAGTGAGCTGGACGAGGCGCTGGCATGCTATGACGAGGCTCTCAAAATCTTCCCCAAGAGCTCCGAAGCCTGTCTCGGCAAAGCGACCGTCTATCGGATGATGGGGTTGGAGGAGGACGGCAGGGAATGGCAGGAGAAGGCGCGAAGCCTGGACGGAGATCTGCAGTAATCCCTTGAAGCGGACAACCCGTAGAGATGTCAGGTCATAATAGAAATACCGAAATAGATTTTGCGATCAGAGTCCCAGATCCGCCCGTGCCGCATCGATCGATGCACGCACCGCCCCGGCGGCCGGACCGCCCGGGAGCGAGCGCCGTGCGACGCAGGCTTCTATGCGGATGAAGTCACGGACATCCTCGTCGAGCAGGGGACTGAAGCCGTGCATCACATCGGCCGGAACATCCTCGAGCCGCAGACCGGATTCCGTGCAGTACCGGACCAGCCGTCCGCACACTTCGTGCGCGTCCCGGAAGGGAAGGCCTTTCCCGACCAGATAATCCGCCAGATCGGTGGCGTTGGCGAATCCGTCCAGCGTCGCGGCATGCATGTCCGTCGTCCGGATGCGCATCGTGGCGACCATGCCGGTGAAGGCGGGGAGACACATGGAAACGGTGTCCAGAATGTCGAAGACCGCTTCCTTGTCTTCCTGCAGGTCTTTGTTGTAGGCGAGAGGAAGTCCCTTGACCATGGTCAGAAGGGTGACCAGATCCCCGATCGCGCGTCCGGATTTTCCCCGGGTGAGCTCCGCCACATCCGGGTTCTTTTTCTGCGGCATGATGCTGCTGCCGGTACTGAACGCGTCATCCAGCTCGATGAACCGGAACTCCTGCGAGGACCACAGCACGATCTCTTCGCTGAAGCGGGAGAGATGAACCATGAACAATGCCAGACTGGAAGCGGTTTCGATGGCGAAGTCCCGGTCCGATACGCCGTCCAGACTGTTGGCGGTGACGGACGTGAAACCGAGCTCCCGCGCGACCATCGCCCGGTCCAGCGGATACGTCGTCCCCGCAAGCGCGCCGGAACCGAGAGGCATGCTGTCCATGCGGCGCAGCGCGTCACGCAGTCTGCCGACATCCCGCCGGAACATCTCGACGTACGCCATCAGATGATGCGCAAATGTGACCGGCTGCGCCCTTTGAAGATGGGTGTATCCCGGCATGACGGTGCCGAGGTTTCCATCGGCCAGATCCAGCAGTACGGAACACAGTCCGACGATGCCGGAGAGTACCTCCCCGCAGGCATCGCGCAGGTAAAGGCGCAGATCCAGCGCCACCTGGTCGTTGCGGCTGCGTCCGGTATGGAGACGTTTCCCCGCATCCCCGATCCGGCGGGTGAGCTCCGCCTCGATGAACATGTGGATGTCTTCCGCTTCGTCCCCGAACGGCAGACGCCCCTGGCGGATGTCTTCCCCGATTTCGGTCAGTCCGGTTTCGATCGCTTCAGCGTCGCGTGCGGTCAGAATCCCGATGTGCGCAAGCATGTGCGCGTGCGCGATGCTGCCCCGGATGTCCTGCGCATACAGACGCCGGTCGAACGGCAGGGAGGAGTGGAAGTCGTTCACCGTCCGGTCGGTATCCCTGGAGAACCGGCCCGACCAGAGTGGTTTCACCATGCGAGCCCTCCGCCTGTCAATCCAGCAGGCCGTTCTTTTTCTTCATCTGCGCGACGACCTTCATCGGGAGCCCGAAGCAGTTGATGAATCCGCCCGCATCCTTCTGGTCGTACACGTCGTCTTCCCCGAACGTGGACAGAGCCTCCTGGTACAGCGTGTACGGGGAGGAGGCGCCGGCCGGCAGCACATTTCCCTTGTACAGCTTGAGCCTGACCTTGCCGGTGACGGTCTCCTGCGTCTTGTCGACAAACGCGGACAATGCTTCGCGCAGCGGATGGAACCACTGCCCGTAGTACACCAGCTCGGCGAACCGCTGGGCGACGACATCCTTGTAGTGCAGCGTGTCGCGGTCCAGACACAGCAGTTCGAGTTCCCTGTGCGCGAAATAAAGCACCGTGCCCCCCGGTGTCTCGTACACTCCGCGGGACTTCATGC
>JAGOFF010000051.1 GCA_017997315.1 Clostridia bacterium | reverse complement strand
CAGCATTATCGCGGGATATGAGCCTTGGAAAGGCGATATCGAGATCCGCAACCACGGCGTCCTCGTCGCCTGGGAGTCCGGCGAGGCGATGACCTACGGCCTCTACAACGCGAAGGAGCGGGGAAACCTCTTCATCGTCCCGGGCCAGCCGGTCTACGAGGGAATGGTGGTCGGGTCCAGTCCCAAAAGCGAAGACATCGTCGTCAACGTGTGCAAGAAGAAGCATGTGACAAACATGCGCGCAGCCGGATCGGACGATGCGCTCCGCCTGGTGACCCCGGTGATCATGAGCCTTGAGCAGAGCATGGAGTTTGTCGCGGACGACGAACTGATCGAGGTGACTCCCAAGAACATCCGCCTGCGCAAGCGCATTCTGGACAGCGAGCAGCGCGCCAAGCTCCGATCCCGCAAATCCGACTGAAACCTCCCCGATACCGGGGACCGGGGGCCGAATGATATCTGGCAAGGTCTTCAAGACGCTCTTTGCGCTGACGGTCGCCATCGCGGTCGTGACGGCGGGCTGCGTCGGTTTCATTCTGGGCTATGAATATGTGCTGGAGCAGAATGACCGGCTGGACAAGCTGCAGCGCGGGATGCTGACCATCACGGAGCAGACCCCGGGCGCCCGGATGATCGTCGTCCCGCGCGGATCGGACACCGGGGACATCGCCGACATACTCGCCGATGCGGACATCATCGGCAACAAGATGCTGTTCAACCTGCTTTCCAAGATCAACGGATTCGACGGCACCTATCTGGCCGGTACACACTATGTCACGCCGGAACTGAGCTACGACGAAATCATGTATCTGCTTTCCCAGCAGCCGAAATCCGTCGAAGTCACGTTCAAGGAGGGATTGTCCTACCTGCAGGTCAAGCAGACGCTGACGGAAGCCGGCGTCCTGTTCGACGAGATTGTGCTCGACCGGCTGGTCAACCGGCCCGCGCTGTTCACCGAGTATGACTTCGTGGCCCAGATCCCCAGCGGATCCGGACGGCAGTACGCACTGCAGGGCTACCTGTTTCCCGACACCTACAAGTTCGACAAGAACACCGACGAGCAGGACATCATCGACAAATTCCTGTCGAACTCGGACCAGAAGCTGGCGGACGCATATTACGAAGCGGCCGCGCGGCGCGGCCTGACGATGGATCAGGTCATCACGCTCGCCTCCATCATCGAGAAGGAAAGCAGCAGCCTCGCCGACATGCAGGTCGTGGCCGGCGTCTTCTACAACCGGATGCGGTCTTCGGATCCCAGCATGCAGTATCTGCAGTCCTGCGCGACCATCAACTACCTGCGTGAGCAACAGGGGCTGGACCCGGTCCTCGTCGTGTCGGACCAGGACATGGCGGTCACAAGCCCCTACAACACATACCGGAATCCCGGCTTGCCTCCCGGACCGATCTGTTCCCCCGGACTGGACGCCATCCAGGCTGCGCTGTATCCGGACTCGCACGGGTACTACTATTTCGTCGCGGACGGGGAAGGCAACAACGTGTATGCCCGGACCCTTGCCGAGCATGAGGCGAACATCGCACAGTATTATCCTGCCACTCCCTGACGTCAATCCATAAAGCGACCGCGCCGGGCATCGGATCCGGCGCGGTCGTTTCATGTCCGTATGGCGGATTATCCGAAGCGGGAGCCGATTACGTCCGCGCTTCGTCACCGGATTCGAAGTCCACGACCGCACGCGCGGACCGCACGGCGGACACGAACCGGGACACCTGTTTGTGGTCCGGATGGTGCTGGTATGTCTGCAGGCCGGTGATGTCCGCGAAACGGGTGATCAGGACCATGTCGTACGGCTCCCGGTCCACGCCGGCGTCCTCATGGAGTTCCATCGACAGGATCTGCGGAATCAGGGGCCGGAGCGCCGTCAGCTTCTCCTTCACCAGCGCCATGTTCTCCTTCTTGGATCGTCCGTCGGCTTCCTCCAGAAATTTCCACATCACGATATGTGTGATCATATGCCTACCGCCTTTACTCTTTTGTGACCGACACCTGATCCAGCAGCCGTCCGAACCAGGTGCGCAGTTTCCGGTCAAACTGGAACTGGGCCAATGTTTCCGTGATGATCACCATCAGGACGGGACCGAGAAGGAACCCGGTCAGCCCGAACAGTGCGATTCCCACCAGGATGGAGAAAAGCGTCGCCATCGGATGCATGCGCAAAGCGGATCCCAGGATGGTCGGTTCGATGAAGCGGCGGATCACGGTCATCGCCACAAGCGCGACGACGGCGCCGACCGTGCCGACCACATTGCCGGTGACGGCCATGTAGAGCGCCACCGGGATGAAAGTCGCGGACAGCCCGAGGACCGGGAGGAAATCCAGCACCGCCGCAACCAGCGCCAGCACGACCGCATACGGCATGTCGATGGCGACAAGGGAGACGAGCGCCAGCAGATAGGTGATGACAAGCAGCAGGAAGTAACCTCCGATGGTCCGGAACAATGTGGAGAAAAGCCGGTTGATCAGCTGGACCGAGTTCATGAGGAAGGATTCGCTCGGGATGTTCCGGTGCAGGAACTCACGGACGGACCGCTTCTCGGTCAGGAAGTAGTATCCGGACACAATGACCACGATGACCATGAAAAAGAAGACCGGCAATCCGGAGAACATCCCGAGGATGAAGTTCAGGATGGCGGTGGCGATCGTCGGGATCTGTTTCAGGATCAGCTGCTGGAGCGAGTAAAGCTGCTCCTCGATGGACGCGAAGATCGAGGCGGGCAGCGCGCCGCCCAGCCGGTCCGACAGGTTCCGGATCGATTCCAGCAGTTCGCGGATGTTCTGCGCGCTGAACAGGCTCGGCAGCTTGTCCACCAGGTTCTTGATCTGCGCGCCGCCGATCACGGCGATCAGGATGATCAGCCCGATCAGGCACAGCAGCAGAAGAACGAAAAACACGATTCCGAGGAGGGTTCCAGGACTCCTTTTCGACTTGCGGTGCCTTCTCCGGTGCCCGCGTATGAAAAGCGGGGCGGCACCTTCGACCGGCTGTTCCCCCGCATCGTCGGAGCGTGCGGGAGTCCCGGAATCGCCGTCCGTGTCCGGGGCCGCTTCCGCGCCCTTGCCCGGGCGGATCCGGCGGATCATACGGAGAACCCCGAGCGACAAGCCGGAGGAGGCTCTCGCGAGGACGAATCCGATCAGGAACGGGATCAGGATCCACAGGAGTTTGAGCCCGACATACAGCGCGGCGACGACAAGGATCCCGATCATCACATATTTGATGATGGATATCACGACGGCCTTGTCCTGAGCGTAACGGTCATTGCCCGGTTCCGACATGTTTCCTCCGGTCGTACCCCGGCTTACGGGGTTGCGGTCGCGTAATGTGCGACTATCATTGTAGCAACCAGCAGCAGGGTTGCCAACAGAAACCTCCCGTCCGCGGGATATACCGCGGGAGCTGCGGAATGCGGCTGCCGTCTGCCTGCGCCGACGGTGAGCAGGGCCAACGGAACGGCGACGGCTGCCGACAGGAGGAAAGCCGCCAGCGATGCGTTGAGAACGGGTTCGGCGCTCTGGGCGTACCGCGCCAGGTAACCTGCCGTCAATCGGGGAAGCAGCGGCCGGATCAGCCGCCAGGTCGTGTTGAGGGACAGATGGGCGGCGATGCAGGGGAACAGGCTGTCGACGTGCAGGCGCAGATAGCCGAGGATCAGACCGGCGCCCAGCGGTGCGACCACGAACAGCGGATCACTGTGGTATACCGCAAAGGCGACCGCGGTCAGCACCACCGCGGAAAGCCGTCCGCCGGACGCCGTCATGGAGGGCTGTATCACCCCCCTGAACATGATTTCTTCAAGAAGGGCGGGCAGCAGGGCGGACGCCAGGAGGACGACAAGGATCACCATGGAGCCCTGCGCGTCGTACTCGGCGGGCAGGATGGGCCTGGGCAGCGTCATGCCGGTACGGGCAAGCAGATACACGGCGATGTTGTTGAGGGACAGGAGCATGACGGCCGACGGAATGCCGAGCATGAAAGCAAGCAGTACGGTCCCGGACCCGACCCGGTCATGTCCGGTCACCAGCCGCCCCGGAATGCCGTGCCACCAGATCGTCAGCAGCGCGGGGAGCAGAACGCACAGTCCCTGCATCAGGACGATGGCGACCACATATCCGGTCAGCCCCTGCTTGTCCAGTCCCAGCGTGCCGTCCGGGAGGAGGTACCAGCAGAACTGGAGCAGAAGGGAAAGCAGCGCGTGCAGCAGGAGGGCGGTACCCGGCGCGCCCCGTATGCCGGGCCCGTCGGTCGGTTCACCGCGGGCGCCGCGCCGGTGGACCGACACGACCCGGATACCCGCGCCGGTACTCACAGGAAACCCGAAAAGACCAGGTCCGACACCGCCTCGCCCGCCGTCAGGCACAGGAAGCAGCCGGCGGCGATGAACGGACCGAGCGGCGCCTGACGTGCATCCGTCCCCTCGTCCTTGTCCGGGGCGTCCGCTCCGTCCTCCTCCTCCTCCTCCTCCGTCGCGGCCTGTCCGCCGACGTCCCTGTCCGGTGGTCCGGAATCCTCCGGCGGCTCCCGACGCCGACGGAGCAGCATCGGAACCGCGATGGCGGCCGCGGAGACGAACGTGGCGAAATACAGCAGCGGGACCATCCGCAGGCCGGTCAGCAGACCGCATGCGAAGAACAGCTTGACATCGCCCATCCCCATCGACTCCTTCTTGAGCAGGAACGTGGAGACCGCGCCGACCAGATACAGCACGGCACCCGCGGCCAAGGCTCCGCCGATGCGGTCGATCGCGGTCTCGCGGATTCCGCGGCCCGCAAACAGGTCGGCGGCCGCAAAGCCTGCGCCGAGGAGCGCAAGCGCGATGACGGACTGGTCGGGAATGATCTTGTTGAGGGCGTCCGGAACAGCGGTCAGTACCAACACGCAACACGCCAAAGCCGTCAGCAGGCTCCGGACCGACAGCCCGCCGGCCAGGAATGAGGCCAGGAAGCCCGCGCCGGTCATGGCCATCACCGCGGCGGTCCCCACCGGCGTGCGGATCCGGCGGGCCGGCGGCCAGTCGGGATCGTTGGGCCGGAATCCGTAGTCCTGCAGCCAGCTTTCAGGCAAATGGTTGTACAACCGGACCAGCAACCACCCCACACCGAGCCCCGCCAGGGTGATCAGCGGCAGGGTGGCCGGATCATGGATCAGCATCAAACGAGCCCCCCTCCCGGTGTTTTAACTCATTGTACACCAGGGAGGCAGCGGGACGGGATACACGGTTCAGGCAGGACCGTTGTCACAAATTTGCTTTTCGTGGGACCATTTTGTAGAATCAGGTCGAAACGGAGGATCTTGCATGACTGACCCCACCACTTTGTCCGAACGAATCGAATCGCATATCCGGGCGGAAGCCGCCCGCACCCATACGACCGCAACCCCATGGGAATACTGGACCGCCCTGTCCCGCGCCATCGTGGAGCACATTGCGGACCCGTGGGAGAAAACAAGGCACGCCTATGCGTCGGGCAGACAGACGCACTATTTTTCCGCCGAGTTTCTGGTCGGCCGCTCGCTGCAGAACAATCTGGTGAATCTGGGCATCTATGAAACCGTCCGCGACACGGTTGCGGCGCATGGCTTCGACCTCGGAAAGCTGGAGGAGCTCGAGAACGACGCCGCTCTCGGGAACGGCGGACTCGGCCGGCTGGCCGCATGTTTCATGGACTCCGCGGCGACCGGAGGATACCCCGTGACCGGATACGGCATCCTGTACCGGTACGGCCTGTTCCGCCAGGAGCTCGAGAACGGTTTCCAGCACGAGTACCCGGATGTCTGGATGGAGCGCGGATTTCCCTGGTTCATCCGCCGCGACAGCGACCGGCAGTGCATCCGGTACAGCGACATGGAGGTCTGGGCGGTTCCGTACGACCTCCCGGTCGTCGGTTACGGCATCCGCAACGTCAACACCATCCGGCTCTGGAAGGCCGAGCCGGCCGAGGAGTTCGATTTCAACCTGTTCAACTCCCAGCGGTTCGACGATGCGGTCGTTCAGCGGAACCGTGTGAACGACATCTGGCGCGTGCTGTACCCCAACGATACGTCCTATGACGGAAAGGTGCTCCGGGTACGCCAGCAGTATTTCTTTGTGTCCGCATCCCTGCAGGACATCGTGCGCCGTCACATGGCGGCGCACGGGGGCGACCTGTCGGATTTTGCCGAGCTCCATTCCATCCAGCTCAACGACACCCATCCCGCCATCGGGATCCCCGAACTGATGCGCATCCTGACCGAGGAGCACGGCATGTCCTGGGAGCAGGCCTGGGACGTGACCCGCAAGTCGTTTGCCTACACCAACCACACCATCCTGTCGGAAGCGCTCGAACAATGGGACATCGGGATCTTCCAGTTCCTTTTCCCGGGCATCGCCGACATCGTACGCCGGATCGACGCGCAGTTCCGCGCGGAGATGGCCTCGCGCGGCCTCATGCACGACCGGATCCAGAAGATGGCCCCCATCGGTGACGGCAAAGTCCGGATGGCCCCGCTCGCCTGCTACGGATCTTTTTCCGTCAACGGGGTGGCGGCGCTGCACACCCAGATCCTGCGCAACCGCGTCCTGCGCGACTGGTACCAGGTCTATCCGGACCGGTTCAGCAACAAGACCAACGGAGTCAGCCCGAGACGCTGGCTGCGTGTCAGCAATCCCGAACTGTCGGCGCTGCTGACCGAACTGTCCGGCGGGGAAGAGTGGGTCACCCGCCTCGACGCCCTCCGCGATCTGGAAAAATTCGCGGACGATCCGGAAGTCCTGCGCCGGTTCCTGGAGATCAAGAAGGAGAAGAAACGCCAGCTGGCGGAATTCATCCGCCGGGAAGAGGCGGTCGACATCGATCCGGAGTCGATTTTCGACATCCAGGCCAAGCGTCTGCACGAGTACAAGCGCCAGCTGCTGAACGCGCTCCAGATCCTGCATCTGTATTTCCGGCTCCGGGACGATCCCGGCCTCGATATCCCGCCCCAGACCTTCCTGTTCGCAGCCAAGGCGGCGCCCGGTTACCAGCGCGCCAAAGCGATCATCAAGCTGATCAACGAGATCGCGCGCGTCGTCAACGGAGACCCTGCGGTCGCCGGACGGCTCCGTGTGGTCTTCTCCCACAACTACAACGTCTCCTCCGCGGAAAAACTGTTCCCCGCCGCGGACATCTCGGAACAGATTTCCACTGCGGGAATGGAGGCATCCGGCACAGGGAACATGAAATTCATGCTGAACGGCGCGCTCACCCTGGGCACGCTGGACGGCGCCAACGTCGAGATCGCGAACATTGTCGGCCCGGAGAACATCCAGATCTTCGGTGTGCGGGTGGAGGACATGGACTCCACCCGGTCGTACTACAATCCGCAATGGCAGTACCAGAACATCCCCGGCCTCAAGCGGGTGCTGGACGCCCTGGTCGACGGAACCCTGCAGGACGGCGGCACCGGCATGTTCCAGGACCTGTTCAACTCCCTGCTGTACGGGAGCAACTGGCAGCCCGCCGATCCTTTCTTTGTGCTTGGCGACTTCAAGGATTACGTCATCGCGCGCGACCTGCTGACCGGATCCTACCGGGACCGCATGGCCTGGGCGAAACGGTGCTGGATCAACATCGTGCGCGGAGGGATCTTCAGTTCCGACCGCACGATCGGGGAGTATGCCCGCGATATCTGGAAAATAGGACCGAACCGCATCGGGTGACCTTTTGTCCGAAGCGCAAAGAGACTCCGGGGCGGCGGCTCCGGAGTCTCTTTTTCATGACGGAGTCCGCCTGCGGATCAGAACAGATTCTGCAGAAACTGGATGATCGGCTCACGGTACCGGATGATCGAGAAGAAGGCTGTGAGCGCGACCGCGGATATCAGTCCGCCCAGAACGACGCACAGTTGGGCCTTCTTGAAATCAAAGCCGATGGTGGAGGCGACGGCGCTGCCGGTCCAGACGCCGGTGCCCGGCAGCGGGATGGCGATGAAGATGATCAGGCCCCACTCCGCCTTTTTCTCAAACTTGTGGACGTTCTTCCGGATCCGGTTTTCAAGGAATCCGGTGAACCAGTCGAGCCAGCGGAATCGTTTGAGCCATTCCAGTACGACACGGAAAAACAGAATAAGGAAAGGGGTCGGTATGAGACTGCCGATCAGGGCGAGGAGGAAGACCAGCAGCGGGGACATGTGAAATACATTGATTCCGATGGGAATGGTGGCCCGCTGCTCCGTGACGGGGATCATCGATCCCAGGAACACGACCGCGGCATGCGCATCGCCGAACACCTTTTCCAGAAAGTTCATGACCGCGTCGCCCATATTATCTCCCTCCCGGATGCTCCGGAGGATTATACCCTATCGGCTCCGGCATCGTAAAGGTCGACCACAGCCAGCTCCGGCCGCGAAGCCAGACGGAACGGAAACACGACACAGCCGATGCCCCGGGAGATATACCCGGTCACTCCGTTGCGTTCGAACCGGCCCCGGTAGACCCCTTCCGAAACCAGCCGCTCGTGCCGGAGCACCCGGAACTCGAAATGGAACGGCATCCAGATCTGGCCGCCGTGGAAATGGCCGCTCAGGATGAAACGCGCCAGTCCGGACGGCAGCAGGAAGACCGCGTCCGGGTTGTGCGCCAGCACGACCGTCCGCTCCGCAGGGATTCCGCCGGGCCCCCTTCCGGGAGAAGGCGGCACGGGACGGCCGTGCTTCATGTCGTCGAGTCCGATGATCCTCCAGGACGAGCCGTCCCGGGAGAGAACAGAGGTTTCGCGGTTGCGCAGCATCCGGAATCCCGATTCCTCGAAGTCCTGGTCGGACAGCGCCCGGTCGTGGTTGCCCGGCACCGCGCAGGCCGGCATGCCGGCTTTGCGCGCGGCATTGCCGAGTGCGGCCAGCATGCGCCGCGCCTTGTTCGCGTCATATCGGCCGGAGCACGCGTCCCCGGCGAAAAGCAGCACGTCCGCACCGCTTGCAGAGATCTCCGCGGCCAGCCGCGCGGCCGGGACATAGCACAGTCCGGCGTGCAGGTCGGTGAGGAGCAGCACGCGGAGCGTCCTTCCGCCCTCGCCGAGCGGAATCCGTGTGACCTCGGGACGGCGCGGCTCCCACAACATCCGGATCAGCAGCGCCAGGACGGCGGCGGCCGGCAGGATCCATACCGCCGCGCTCATGCGGTGAGCATCGTTTTTTGAATTTTCATATAGGCATCCATGAAAACTTATTATAGACTAGGGTCAGTCCGTTTAAACCGCCGGCGCGACACCCCTGATGGAAATCCGGCGAGATCGTAACCCAGGAGGGCCGCATATGCCGCCAAGAGGCGAATTCACGTTCAAGATCGTCAAGGAGACCGGGGTGGTGCTGAGCACCGGCCGGTCCGGATGGAACCGGGAGATCAACATGGTCAGCTGGAACGGGGCTCCCGCCAAGCTGGATATCCGGGACTGGTCTCCCGACCACGAAAAAATGGGCAAGGGGCTGTCCATGACCGCGGAAGAGGTCGCCATCCTCAAGGAGTTCCTTGCGGACTACGACCCCTATTCGATCGAATCGATCGAAGAATAATCCGTCCGGATCCCTCGGCTACAGCATGGAGGCGCGGAGCGCATCCGCGTCCATTGCGGAAAGCAGCCCGGGCGCGACGTCCAGGACGGTGATCGCCCCGGTGCGTCCTTCCAGGCTCATGCGGTGGACGGCTCTGGCGTAAGCGGTCAGCACGCTGCCCGTGAATTCCGGATTGCTGTCCAGCCTCAGAGAGAACTCCGCGACATGCCGGGCTTGTTCGGACGTCTTGCCGTTCCGGATGACAAATCCGCCGTGCGGCAGCGCCCCGTGCTTTTCCCGCAGCTCGTCGAACGGCAGGAACGTCACGGTCGTATCGTAATCCGCAAAATAGTTCGGCATGGTCACGATCGCCTGGCGGATCGCTTCCCGGTCCGCCCCTTCGGCGACCGCCACATAGCATTCGCGCAGGTGCTTTTCCCGTGTCGACAGTTCGGGCGGACGGTCGCTCCGCGCCGCCTCGACGGCCTTCTCGACCGGCTGGGTGTACTGGCGGGCGTCCAGGACACCCGGGATCCGCCGGATGGCGTCCGAGTGCCCCTGGCTGACGCCGCGTCCCCAAAAGGTGAAATCGCGCCCTTCCGGAAGGATGCCGGAAAACAGGACACGCGCGACCGAAAAGAGTCCGGGATCCCATCCGCAGGAGATCAGGCTGAGCCGGCCGGCCTGACGGGCGGCCGCGTCCACCTGAGCGAAATACTCCGGAATCCGGGCGTGGGTGTCGAAACTGTCCACGGTGTTGAACAGGGATGCGAAGCGGGGACCCTGTCCGGGCAGATCCGTGGCGGATCCGCCGCACAGGATCATCACATCGATCCGGTCGCGCCATTCCGCAGCCCCGGCGACGGGTACGACGGGTACGGTCCGGCCGTTGAAGGGTTCGGGTGCGATGCCGGAGGGATCGCGCCGGGTGAACACCGCCTGGAGATTCATGTCCGCATGGCGCCGGCAGGCCTGCTCGACGCCCTTTCCAAGATTGCCGTAGCCGACGATGCCGATCTGGACCATACCATGCTCCTCCGATTCGGGGACGCCCTCCGGGGTGTCCGGCCTATCCGCCTGTCCGATCCGGACCCTGTGCGGAACAGGTTGATTCTATCACAGGGACCGGGGTCTGCAGGGCCGCCGTCCAGTGGTTGCCACGGTTTTGCGGGAACGCTACAATGACGGTATTCCCGATCGACGGAGGTCGCTTTTTGAACAGACGAGCCGGCTTGCTGATCCTTTTTACCGTCCTGGCCGTACTTTGGGGGACGGTCGTCGCGGCGCCGTTCCGCGTGTTTGCCGATATGGCACGCGATGCCGCCGCATCCGCTGCGGGCCGCGCCGGGCTGTCGGGCCCTCTGTCCGCCTGTCTCGCCTATCTGGCGTCGGCGGTTCTGATGACCGCGCTTCTGCTGGCCGGACGCACCCGGCATGCCGAGCTCATCGCCGGGGCATGCGCCCTGGCGGGTACCGTGTGGCATATGGCCGGCCGGCTGGCGGACCGTACGTTCACCTCCGTGTCCGCGGGGGTGCTTGTCGGACTTGCGGCGGCGCTGCTTCTGCTGCTGTTCAAGGTGCGTACGGCGAACCGGATTCTGGGCGACGCATTCGCCGCGTCGCTGGCGGTCATGGTCCTGCATGACGCGGCCGTGGCGCCGCTGCTGACCCGGTTCCGCCCGGACGGAGGCGGCCTGCCGGGCCGGTTGGGTTTCGGCGGGGAGTCGCTGCTCGGAACATCGGATCTGCCCGGCGGGGTTCCGGTGTGGATCGCCGGAATCCTGATCGCTTCAGCCGTCGCGGGAGTCATGACCCTTGCGGCCGGGACCCGTGCCGCCACCAGACGATGAACGCTTCCCGCCCATGGGGCGCAATGGTTCCGGAGGACCCCGCATGAATCAGAAGAAGAAACCGGGCGCGGACACGATGCCGCCGCTGGAAGCCGCCGGACGGATCGACGAACTGCGCCGGCTTGTGGAGTACCACAACCGCAGGTACTACGACGAGGACAGCCCGGAGATCGAGGACGCGGAGTACGACCGGCTCGCGCGCGAGCTGGAGGACCTGGAAGCCCGGTATCCCGGACTGGCCGTGCCGTCGTCCCCGACCCGGAAGGTCGGCGGAACCGCACGCCGCGACCTGCCCGAGGTGACCCATCCGATCCCGCTCCAAAGCCTCGCCGACGTTTTCACCGAAGCGGAGTTCCGGGACGCGCTCGGTCGGATGTGTGAAACGATGGCCGCCGCGGGAGAACCGCCGCGTTTTGTCGTGGAGCGCAAGATCGACGGACTTTCGGTATCGCTCGAGTACGCGGACGGCCGCTTCACGCGGGGAGCGACGCGCGGGAACGGACTGGTCGGGGAGGATGTCACGGAGAACCTGCGCAGCGTCTCCGGAATCCCGCTGGTTCTCCGGAATCCCGTCCCTTACCTGGTCGTGCGGGCGGAAGTGTATATGGACACGCCGGCGTTCGAAGCCCTCAATGAACAGCAGGAACTGACGGGAGGCAAGATCTTTGCCAATCCGCGGAACGCCGCGGCGGGATCGCTTCGCCAGCTGGATCCGACGGTCACCGCGGGCCGGAGGCTCAGTGCGTATTCTTTCAACCTGCAGGCGGTCGAGGGGGTGTCTTTCCTGTCCCACGCCGAAACCCTTTCCTGGCTGGAGACGCAGGGTTTCGCGGTTTCCCCCGGATATGCGGTCTGCGAGGGCGTCGACGCGTCCTGGGAGGCGGTGTGCCGGATCGGCGACGAACGCGGGACACTGGCGTTCGGGATCGACGGAGCCGTGGCCAAGGT
>JAGOFF010000295.1 GCA_017997315.1 Clostridia bacterium | reverse complement strand
GGTTGTCCAGCGTCGAACAGAACAGAATGCGGCGGGATGAAACGGGCATATCATCCTCCGGAACAGGGCGTAATGCGTATGATCATGATATCACAGCCCACATGCGATATACTGGATCTGGCCGGTGCCCGAAGCGGGAAACCGCGACGCGGCGGGGCGAAGCACGACATGGGGAGGCCGATACGATGCCGCATCCGATGAACCCGCCCGTCAACCGCCTGATCGGGGCCATGCCCCGCATCGGGATCCGTCCGGCCATCGACGGACGCCGCATGGGGGTCCGTGAATCCCTGGAAAAACGTACGATGGACATGGCGCGGGCCGCCGCCGCCCTCATCTCCAACAATCTCCGCCATGCCAACGGACTCCCGGTCGAATGCGTCGTGGCGGACACCTGCATCGGCGGAGCGGCGGAAGCCGCGATGTGTGCGGACAAGTTCTCGCGCGAGAACGTCACCGCGACGCTCACGGTCTCGCCCTGCTGGTGCTACGGCAGCGAGACCATGGACATGGATCCCCTCACCATCAAAGCGGTGTGGGGTTTCAACGGCACCGAGCGGCCCGGCGCGGTCTACCTGGCCGCGGTCATGGCCGCGCACACCCAGCGGGGCCTGCCCGCGTTCGCCATCTACGGGCGCGATGTCCAGGACTTGGACGACGAATCCATCCCCGATGACGTCCGGGACAAGATCCTGCTGTTCGCGGATGCCGCAATCGCCGCCGGCACCCTGCGCGGCAAGTCCTACGCCAGCATCGGCAGCGTATCGATGGGAATCGCGGGATCCTTCCTCGATCCCTCCGTGTTCCAGAAAACCTTCGGCATGCGCGCGGAATGGATCGACCAGGTGGAGATCGAGCGGCGCATCGCCCGCGGCATCTTCGATCCGGAAGAATACGAGCGTGCCCTGACGTGGGTCCGGACGCATTGCCGGGAGGGATTCGACGAGAATCCGCCCGAGGTAGCCCATGACCGCGCGCAGAAGGACGCGGAGTGGGAACGGGTCGTCAAGACGACCCTCATCTGCCGTGACATCCTGATCGGGAATCCGCGCCTCGCGGCCATGGGCTGGGGCGAGGAGGCGCTCGGCCGCAACGCGCTTCTCGGGGGGATCCAGGGCCAACGCCAGTGGACGGACCACTTCCCCAACCATGACTTCACCGAGGCGATGCTCTGTTCCTCGTTCGACTGGAACGGGATCCGTGAGCCGTTCGTCTTCGCCACGGAAAACGACAGTCTGAACGCGATGTCCATGCTGCTGGGGCACCTGCTTTCCCGGTGCGCCGCGGTATTCGCGGACGTGCGGACCTACTGGAGCCCGGAGGCCATCCGCCGCGTCACCGGCTGGAAGCCCAAGGGTCTGGCGGAGGGCGGCATGATCCATATGATCAACTCCGGTGCCGCCAGTCTGGACGGCAGCGGGATGAGTCAGGGCCCGCGCGGCGCGGGCGTCATGAAACCCTGGTGGGACATGACGACCGAGGATGTGGATGCGTGTCTGCGTGCGACGGAGTGGTGTCCCGCAGATCTGGGGTATTTTCGCGGCGGCGGATTCTCTTCGCGTTACGTGACCTCCGCGGAGATGCCCATGACCATGATCCGTCTGAATCTGGTGGACGGACTGGGTCCGGTCATGCAGATCGCCGAGGGGCACAGCGCCGCGATTCCGGACAAGGTGACCCAAATCCTGCACCGCAGGACCAACTACACCTGGCCCACCACCTGGTTCGTGCCCCGGACCGGCGGGCAGAAGGCGTTCCGCGATGTGTACTCCGTCATGTCCGTCTGGGGTGCGAACCATTGCGCGCTGGCCTACGGACACATCGGGGACCGGCTCCTCACGCTGTGCTCCATGCTGCGCATCCCGGTCTCCCTGCACAACGTACCTCCGGAACGGGTCTTCCGGCCGCACGCATGGGCCGGATTCGGCACATCCGACGCCGAGGGCGCCGACTACCGCGCCTGTGCGGCATACGGGCCTCTGTACGGCAGATAACCCATCCCGAGGAGGATTGACCGCATGATCCTGATCATGAAATGTCCGAACTGCGGGTCGAGCATGAGCTTCTCGCCGGAGAAGTCCCGCCTTGTCTGCGCCAGTTGCCAGTCCGAGCAGCCGGTGGAGGAGCGGGAGACCGCGGCGCAGAAGGAGTGGACGGACGACTCCACGGTTTTCAACTGCACCAGTTGCGGATCGCAGCTGGTGACCGAGAAAAACACGTCCGCCACCTTCTGCAGCTACTGCGGCCAGCCGACCATCATTCCGGCACGGCTGACCGGAACCTATGCCCCGTCCCAGGTCCTCCCGTTCAAGATCAGCCAGAAGCAGGCGCAGGAGGCATTCTTCAAATGGTGCCGGCGCGGACTCGTCACGCCGAAGGCGCTGGTAAAGGCCGCGAAGGTGCGGAAGATCAGCGGCATCTATGTTCCCTTCTTCCTGTACGACTGCGACGTGGCCGGGAATTTCGAGGCGGAGGGGACCAAAATCCACGTGTACCGGATCGGTGACACGGAATATACCGAAACCAGCTTCTTCAATATCCACCGCAACATGGATGCGCTGTACCGCAGGGTCCCGGCGGACGCCTCCGCGCGGATGAACGACGAGCAGATGGACAAGCTCGAACCGTTCGACGCCAATGAACTCAAGGAGTTCAGCATGCCGTATCTGTCCGGGTTTTTCGCCGAGAAGTACGATCTGGACGGTTCGCAGCTCATGCAGCG
>JAGOFF010000050.1 GCA_017997315.1 Clostridia bacterium | reverse complement strand
CCGGGGTAAGGCGTGAAGGATGTCCTCGCCGGGCACTTCGGACAGCGGGTAGGTGTCTTCGGGCTCGAGCGCGGTGTTCTCGTCCATCGGGAGGGACGCCGGGAGGTAGGGCTCGCCGCTCAGCCGGAAGCCCAGCCCGAGCACGAAAAAGCTGGAGGCGTGGACGACGCGGGTCGCCTTCCGCAGACGGCGGATCGCATCCATCAGGGTGTAGGTGCCCATGGTGTTGACCCGCATCGTGAGGTCTTCGTCCATACGCTGCGAAAAGCGCGCGCCGGTCTCGCCACCCGCGAGGTCATACGCCTTGGCATAGGGGGGCTGGAGCTCCGAGTTGCTCGGGATCGCTCCCAGGCTGACCACCGCGTCCGCCTCCGCGATCGTGAGTGCGCGCATGCAGTCCCCGAGATTGGTGAGGTCCGCGCGAACGAACGGGACGCCCGCCTTGGCGTTGGCGGAATCCGGATGGTAGGGGACCTGGTCGGTGCCGGTGACCCGGTACCCGAGTTCGGTCAGCAGCGGCACCACGAAGTTGCCGAGGCGGCCGGCCGCGCCGGTGACGAGGATCTTGTCGAACTTCTTGCCCATGATGATCTCCTCCGCTGTATTATGCTTTTCTTGGATGCTTCTTCATGCGGACCCGCCGGTTGGGATCCGTCATTCCCTCCCTTGTCCGATCTCGTGTCCCGCGAGTTTTTCGAGCGCTTTGACCATCGCCTGATTTCCGAGTTCGCCCCCGCCCGGTTCGGCCTCGACCATGCTGTACAGCTGGTAGGCGAGGCTGGTGCCCAGCGCGGGCACCCCGAGGGAATGCGCGGCTTCGAGCACGAGCCGCAGATCCTTCTGCTGGAGTTTGACCATGAATCCCGGAGCAAAGTCCCGGGCCGCGACTTTGGGGCCGTGGCGCCCGAGCAGCGTGGACTGCGCGGAGCCCCCCATGAGCGCCTGGATGAACGCCGGGAGGTCCAGCCCGGCCTTGTCCGCGTACAGCAGCGCTTCGCTGAGCGCGAGGATGTTGATGGAACCCGCGATCTGGTTCCCGAGCTTGGCGGCCTGGCCGCAGCCCGGTCCGCCCATGCGGGTGATGCTGCTTCCCAGTGCCTGCAGCACGGGCAGACAACGCTCCAGGGTTTCCGGCCGGCAGCCGCAGAAGATCGTGAGCTTTCCCGCGATCGCGCCGACCTGGCCGCCTGACACCGGGGCGTCCATCCAGTCCAGTCCCGTAGCCTCGGCTTCGGCCGCGAGCGCTCGGGTGACGTCCGGGGAGATCGTGCTCATGTCGATGACCGCGGTACCGGGTGCGGCGCCCGCGAACACCCCGTCCGGGCCGCGCATGACCTGCTCGACATCGGGAGTGTCGCTGACGATCGTGATGACGACCGCAGATCCGCGCGCGGCTTCGGTGGGCGAGGCGCACACCGTCGCGCCTCCCTCCGCCAGCGGGGCGGCCTTGGATGCGGTCCGGTTGTATACGCGCAGCGGGAAGCCCGCACGCTGCAGGTTGGACGCCATGGGCAACCCCATGATGCCGAGCCCGATGAATCCGACGACCGGTTTGTCTGTCTGTGCCATATCTCCACCTCTGCTGATCCCGGATTGGCGCGCCGCGGGCGGCGGATCCGAACGAGGACGCGCGGGGGAACGGTTCCATTTTATTACAAAAACGGTGCCGGGATTGTATAATCGGCTCAATGGCAGCACCGGTGCGACCTTCGTCCGGACGGCGCCGGAAACGCCACTCCCAAGGAGGTTCGGATGGAGCAGGACGGCAGGCGCCTCGCGCGCAAAGCGGATAAGAAGGGCTACGGCCGGGTGCCGTCGCGGTTCTGGTACTGGTTCGGCGTCTCCGCGACCCGGCTTGCGGGTCTGCTGCTGGGGGTCCGGGTCCACGCCGACCCTGCAGTCCGGCGGTTGCGCGGTCCGGCGATCATCCTCGGGAACCACCCCTCCTACCTGGATCCGTTTTTGGCGGCCTACGCGTGCTGGCCGCTGCATTTCAACATGGTCGCCCAGAACGACCTGTTCCGGAATCCGGTCCTGCGTTTCCTGCTCGGCAAGCTCGGATGCATCCCCAAGGTCCAGTTCCGGACCGATACCCGTGCGATCAAGGCGATGCTCCGTGTGCTGCACCGGGACGGGATGCTGGGAGTCTTCCCAGAGGGGATGCGGAGCCCGGACGGCACCGGACTGCATTTTGAAGACTCCATCGCGCGCACCGCGAAAAAAGCCGGCGCCGCGATCCTTGTAAACATCCTGCACGGAGCCTACCTCACCTGGCCCCGATGGGCGGTCAAGGGCGCGCGCCTCCGGTTCGGGCGCATCCACAGCGAATGCCGGGTGCTGTACACCCATGAACAGATCGAGTCGATGTCGGTCGAGGAGATCCATGCGGGGATCCGGGAAGCGCTGCATTTCAACGATTATGACTGGCAGCGGGAACATCGGATCCGCTTCCGCTGCCGCCGGCCCGCGGACGGGCTTGCGAACATCCTGCACTGGTGCCCGCGCTGCGGTGCGGAGCTTGCGATCCGCGCGGAGGGTCATGGGATCCGTTGCTCCGCCTGCGGCAACGAAGGGACCATGGACGCGTACGGACTGCTGAGTCCCGCGGGTCCGGACGACGTGATCCCGACGGACCCCGCGGCATGGCATGCCGGCCAGAAGGCCCGGATGGCGGAACTCGCCGCGGATCCGGCCTTTGCACTCGAATGCGCCGTCCCGCGGCTCAGGATGTCCGACCTGGAGGGGGATTTTCAGGATGCGGGATCCGGGCATCTGCGCGTCGACCGGGAAGGCATCCGGTACACCGGGACCGTGAACGGGACGGAGAAGACGCTTTTCGTCCGGCTCGCGCGACTGTCCGGATTCAGCTCGGATTTCGGAAAGCGGTTCGAACTGGTGGTCGACGATGTAGCCTACCGTATCTACCCGGAGGACGGACAGATGGTCATCCGGATCGTGGACGCGGTCGAGGCGTTGCGCGAACATGCGCAGCGGGAACCGGAAGGCGTGTCCGTGGAGGCGCAGGCGCAGCGCGGGATGGCGGGAACGGAACGATGACGCGTGGAAGCGCTTCGGTATGAGGGATGACAGGAAAGAAAGCGACCGGCTCACACCAGTCGCTTTTTCGTTTGCGGCAGCGTACGCGGTCAGTAACGGCTGTTACGGCTTGACTTTCAGCGGTTCGCAGGCAACCGGATCTCCAACGGTTTCAGGATCCGTCGGATTGGACGGACTCGGCAACGCGTGAGGGGTTACTACCACGTGAATGAACTTGTTCTTGTCCACGCTGGTAGTGGTATAGGTGAAGGTATTGATCGAAGCATCGGGATCATAGGTCTGCGTCAGGAAGGTAACCCCGTCCCTGTACCACACCACGGTGCTGTGCCCTTGCAGGGCTGAAATGTCGTCGTGCTTGAATGTATACACGATCTGCATCGTGTTCCCCACTCGAGGGCTGTTGGGCGTCATCGTGATCGACACGACGCTCGGCCGGGCGACGATGACCGTATAGTCGTAGATCGCCACATAGCTGGACCGGCCGTCCGGCAGGACCGCGATCGCCTTGATCCGCTGGCTGGTATTGATCGGGATCCGCGCGACCGGATCATACGGGATCCAGTTGGCGGCGGTCGGATCTTCCCCGTTGTTGGTGTAGTAGATGGTGGTTCCCGTCGGCGCGGTCAGCTCGACCATCGTTCCGGCCAGCACCTCCCCGTCCAGCGGATTCGCCATCGGACCTTCGAGGAAACCCACATTGACGATCATGGAGTTGTTGTTTAACAGCGTGACTTCCGAATTGACGGCGAACGTCTTGCCGTCCTTTGCGGACGTCCCGGTGACCGTGTACCGGAGGATGTCCTCCGCCGGCGACGAACCGGTGATCGACTCGCTGAACGCGACCGCATCGCCGCTGATCGAGTCTTTTGTGAACGTGACACCCAAGCTTGCGCCCGATCCTGCAAAACTCATCATCTCCCGGGCGGACGCGCCGATCCGGTCCAGCATCAGGGTCTGTCCGTCCGCCGCGAGATAGATGTAGTTCATCGTATCCAATGCGGTGGAGGGGTCGAATGACGATACGACCAGCAAGTCGGAAGCGTAGCGCACTTCGTTCCGGATCGCATCGGAAGCGATCCGCAGTTCGGACTGAAGGTTTCGCTGGGATTCACCGAGGTTGTAGGTGCGGGTCCCGAACAGGAAGGCCGAGAAGATCAGCCCGATGACCAGCGTACCCAGCCCCATCGACACGATGAGTTCGACCAGCGTGAATCCTTTCTTCGATTTTCGCCCTGTTGATTTCATAAACCCCACCCCTATGAAACGAGCGACGATACCGTCACGCTCTTCTCGTTGTTCTGGTAAAACACCAGCGCGGTCACCTGCAGGACCGACACGCCGTTGCGGGACACGGTTTCCACCTTGTAGAAGTGCGTGAACCCGGAGTAGGTGCCGAGCAGGGTGTTGTCCAGGACTTCCGTCGGTCCGGCCTGCTTCCAGAGCGAGGTGTCGACCCCGGCCGGACTCGTGTAGTACATCTCGACCAGGGACTGGGCGTCGTTGACCGCCCGGGTGCGCCCGCCGAGCATGAAGAAACCAGTGTAGGACGAAGTGAACATGACCAGAAACCCGACCGAGATGATCGTCGCGATGAACACGCTGACCACCACCTCGACCAGGGTGAATCCATTCTTGTTCCCTTTCTTCCCGTTCCTCATGACGTCACCTGTCCCAGCGGATCCGCGGCATCAGCTCTCGCTCCAGATCGCGCTGTCCGCGTCGAATTGGAGCATCGTGTCCTTGTTGATCGTGTCGAGGATGTAGGTGATCGTGGCCGGATGTTCGATCAACAGCATCTGGTTCGTGTCCGTCCAGTGGTCGGAATTGGTCAGCTGCGTCCCGGATTTGAACGCGTACAGCGTGAACAAGGTAGGATCCAGGGTCGGATTTGCGTTTCCGAGGACCGTCACATAGGAGTTCTTGTTGTTCCCGGAGACGATGTCCTTTTTCAGAACCATCACGCCCCATCCGGCGGGAAACGGCACGGTTCCGCCGACGTCCAGATACATCGGAATGCCGTCCGCCCGGGTGAATCCTGTCGGATCGCGGGTTTCAAGCGTCAGGGTGTCATCCGTGTTGTTCTTGTCAAAAAAGACCATGTGCTTGAAGCTCAGCAGGTTGGTCTGCAGTCGGAGCGCCTTGGCGGTGACTTCGAGGCAGAACCCGTTGTCGTCATCCACAAAATGGATCGCCGGCGCGCGCCAGGTGGTGTCCGCGACCGTGGATTTCTTGGGGGAGTGGCCGAGGATCTTGGCGGTGCGCACGACGACCGCGCCGGTACTCCGTTCCCAGAATCCCGCCTTGATGATCTGCCCGGGATTGAGCCAGTCCAGCGGCATGTAATTGGGGGTGTCGAAATACAGGGTCAGCGCGGTGGTGGCGCTCATGTCTTCCTGCGTTCCCACGGAGTAGATTTTCATCCGGTCTTCCGCAAGGAGGCCACCGTCCACGAACTGCGCGGTATAGGTATCCCGGCCGGGGGTCACGGATCCGGACACCGTCCCGGCGGCGATCATGGTGGTATACAGCGACTCCACCGTATCGAACTCGCCCGCCGCGATCGCTACCTGGAGCTTGCGGATGGCGACCTCGACGCCGGAGCGTGCCGCATAATATGCCTGGGTGCGGTTGTACTGGACCGCGGTGTGCACCGCCTCGGTATTGGTCATCGCCAAAATGGCGATCCCCAGAATGAACACCGCGACCATGATGACCAGCGTGGTCGCAAAAGCGAAGCCTTTCTTGCTGCGGATCCTTGAGCTTGTTTTCATGGTCTATGTTCCCCCCGCAGACGCCGCAGATGAATGAAATATGAAATCTATATGAACCAACCTTACTGCTCTGTTTTACCTATACAACCGGATTGCTTCTTGAATATATTCCCGGCGGCCGGATATTACAAGCGACAGTCGTTACGGTTACGGCACACAATGACTACAGGTTGGCGCAGCCGTTCCCGTGCCGGAGCCCGAAAGCCCGATTTTGGCGAGGCTTGACATTCCTATCGTCGGATACCATAATTCACTCAACAGTAAATGCAGATGCTTTGACGGGGAAAAGTACGGCACACACCGCACACAGGGATTCCGGGCCGCGGATTGAGAGCCCGGATGTGACAGGAGCCGCCGGAAGTTCACCCCCGAGCATCGCCGCTGAACGATCGGGTGGTCCGCCTCGGGACCGGTTCCGGATTCATTAGGCGGCGACGCGGTGCCGGCGTTAACGGCAGCGAGAGCATCACGGATGTCGGGCGCACAAACGCCGGCGGACGCGGTGAACGCGGGTGGTACCGCGGGAAGCACAGGCTTTCCGTCCCGGATTCGGGACGGGGGCCTTTTTGTTTTTTGCAACGGAAGCAGGACGGACATGTGGAGCCGGTGACGGATCAGGCAGCACGGCAGGATGATGGAGGATACAACCATGGAAGGCTACATCTGGAACGAAGCGATCGAATGCATGTCTGCGGACGAGATGCGTGCACTGCAGGGGGAGCGACTGGATTCATGCGTCCGGCGGATGTATGAATCGGTTCCCTACTACGCCGCCAAGATGCGGGCGGCCGGGTTGGAGCCCGGGGACATCCGCGGGGTGGAAGACCTGCCCCGGTTGCCCTTTACGGACAAATACGACTTTGCGGACAATTATCCCTTCGGGACGTTTGCGGTCCCGATGGACCGGATCGTCCGTCTTCACGCTTCCTCCGGCACGACCGGCAAGCAGAAGGTCGTCGGGTACACCCTGAACGACATTGAGTTGTGGACCGAGTGCATGTGCCGGTCGTTCGCAATGGGCGGGGTGCGAAAAAGCGACATCGTTCACGTCGCCTACGGATACGGGCTGTTCACCGGCGGACTCGGTCCGCACTATGCGATCGAGCGCATCGGCGCGACCGCGATCCCGGTATCGGTAGGCAACACCCGCCGCCAGATCCAGATCCTGCAGGACTTCGGTCCGACCATCCTGTGCTGTACCCCCTCGTACGCGCTCCACCTCTCGGACGAGCTCGCGACCTACGGGGTCGCCCGGGAGGACCTCCGGCTCCGGGCCGGATTCTTCGGAGCCGAGCCCTGGACGCTCGAGATGCGCGCCCAGATCGAGGAGAAACTGGGGCTGCACGCCTACGACATCTACGGACTGTCCGAGATCTGCGGACCGGGTGTCGCGAACACCTGTGAATGCGGAGACCTGCTGCACATCCAGGCGGATCATTTCCTCGCGGAAGTCGTCGATCCGGATACCGGCGCGCCGCTGCCCGAGGGGCGGATCGGGGAACTGGTGTTCTCCAGCGTGACCAAAGAGGGAACCCCGCTGCTGCGCTACAACACCCATGACCTGACCCGGATTACTAACGGAAAATGCGCCTGCGGCCGCACGACACCGCGCATGGAAAAGGTCACCGGGCGTGCGGACGACATGCTGATCATCCGGGGCGTCAACGTGTTCCCGACCCAGATCGAGACCGTGCTGCTCAAGTTCGGCGAGGTCGAACCCCACTACATGATCCTCATCGACCGGGTCCACAATCTCGACGTCATGGAGATCCAGATCGAGATGTCCCCCCGGTTCTTCTCGGACTCGATCAAAGAGATCGAGAACACCGAGCGCCGGTTGCGGGACGAGGTCACCTCGGCGACCGGGATCGCGGCCAAGATCACGCTGGTGGAGCCCAAGTCGCTCCCGCGCTCCGAGGGCAAGATCCGGCGGGTGCAGGACAAGCGGAAACTGTAAGGCGGCGGACGGCAAAGAAGTGATTTGATGACAAGAGCGAGGCTCCAGGGATATCCCGAGAGCCTCGTTCTTTTGGAATGCCATTCTGCTATCTCAGTTCCGTGTGATCTCGATGGTATAGGTTGTCGGGACCATCCCCGGCGCGCTTGCGGTGACAGTCAGCACCGCCGTTGTCCGTCGGGCGATGACATTGTAGGTCCAGAGTTGAAGACCGGACGGAGAGGTGGAGTTAAGGGTAATGGAGATTGATGGCTCAGCCGGTATCGGATCCACCCGGAAATATGCCGTATTGGACACCGTGACCGTGCCTGTAAAGCGGTTCCCGTCAGGACTCGTGATTGTAATGCTGCTTGGGGTGTTGTTGTTGCGCCTTTGCCACGCATCAACACCACTCAATACCGCCCGCTTGTCCACATTCACCGTGCACGACGCCGACACGCCCGGATCCGACACCGACGTCGCGGTGATCACCGCGGTCCCCGTGCCGACGCCCTGGACGATTCCGCCGTTCGTGACCGTCGCAACCGCGGCATCGCTGGTGGTCCAGGTGATCGACGGATCAAAGGCGTCCGGAGGTGCGACCGTCGCGGTCAGCGTGGCGCTCCGGTAACTGCCGCCGCTGCTGCGCAAGTACAGCACGCTCTGGCTGAGCGTGATCCCGGTGACCGGACGCCGGATCACCTCGAGCTGGAAGTCGACCGTCTTGGTCGCGTCATACGCCGACACCCCGTGCACCACATACGTCCCCGCGACGGATTGGCTGATCGAGGGGGTGTCCCAAATGATCCGGGTCGCGCGGGTGACACCGTCCGCAAAGACCGCGTCCGCGGTGAGCGGAAGCACATAGTTCCCGCCGGCCAGCTGGTAGCAGCTCTGCGACACGTTCGGGATGTGGTCGATCCCGATCACGCCGACCGACAGGACCGTGGTCTTGGTCGGATCCGCCTGCGCGGTGCCGATGTAGTCGAACGATCCCGCCACCGAGGTGTCTACCGCCGAGGGACTCCAGTCGATCGCGACGTTCATGCGGGTTCCGTCCATCAGGCGCGCCGCGACCGTGTCGGGCAGCGCCAGGGTGCCGCCCTGCTCGATGGTGTCGGACAGCGGGTACAGCTGCCGGATCGACCACGGGACGATCTCCGGCATGTATTTTTCAAACAGATAGGTTTTGATTTTCTCCAGGTCTTCGGTGCCCTGGAGATTCTGGTAGTACACCATCATCTCCGCGACCGCGAGCCCGTCCGTACGGATCGTGTTCCCGGTTGACATCTGGTTGCCGGCGGTCAATCCCGAGGAGACCGTCTGGGTGAACTCGTCCTTGTCCACCTGGAACGTGAGCGTCCCCCGTCCCGTCGTGCTGGTGACGTTCCAGATCCCGACATATACATGCCACTCCCCGTCCAGCCCGAGCGCGGCGTCCGTCGGCTCCGTACGGACGGACCCGCTCGTGATCCCGATCGCGCCGTCCGCGACGGTCCTCCCGATCGACCAGCCGTTGCCCTGCAGTACCGGTGAGATTCCCAGCGCCGCCGGATCGGCCTTGGCGACCAGGATGACGGTCATCGCGTCCGCTTCCCGCAGTCCGCTGGCGGAGCTCGGCGCCGCGATCGTCATGTTCGACCCGGCCGCGGCCGAGACCGCCTGATGCCCCCAGACCCCCGGGAATCCGGTCTCGTCAAAGGACACGTCCTGCAGGAGCGGCTGGTTCGCCGCGGTGGTTTGCGCCGCGTCCGCGAGCACCGATGAGGAGATCGCCCGGGCGAGATTGGGCCATGCCTGGATCCGCGCGTCCGTCCCGTCGATCCGGATACTGAGCGTGTCGTCCCGCGAAACCATCGAGGCGTCCAGATGGAGCTTGAGGTTGGCGATCACCGGAGGACCCGCAACATACAGCGGGGCACTGTTGGCCATGGAACCCATCTTGAGTGAGCTCGCGACCGGGGTCACGGTAAACACGATGTGGTGCCCGATATGGTCCGACAGGTCGTTGAGGGTCAGGGTGGTCGCACCGGGAATCGGCTCGTAATCCTCGGGAAAGCGCGGGTACAGGGATCCGATCTCGATCTCCCCGGGGCTGGCGGCCATCGGGATGCTGAAGCCGTCCCGGGATACGTACCACTGGATCTTGTCGATGAACGAGGATTCCCCGGGGGCGATCGTGTAGTTCCCCGTCGCGCGCAGCGCGACGCCGCCGACATCCGCGCCGTAGGCGTAGTTGGTCGTGACGGCGGAGGAGCGGAACAGTTCGGCGTCGATCGTGCCGACCTCGGGAACCGGGAACTCGACCTCGAGCCCGGATCCGACCACCGTGTTGAGTTCGTGCGCGTCCGCGGATTCAGTCAGTTCGTACCCCGTCAGGGTCCGCCCGAATACCACGTACGGTTCCGCGGTGTATCCGGTGACGGCGCCGGTGCGGATCATGGCCTTGACCTCGCGGATCTCGGTCTCCAGTCCGTCCTGCGCCGTAAAGATGTCTTGCGTGATCCCCTTGGTCCGAGCGATGTAGGTCACATACCCGGTGAGCGCCATCAGGGTGAACACCGCGATGATCCCCAGCAGGCCCATCGAAACGATGATTTCGACCAGCGTCATTCCTTTTCGGCTTTTCATCGGATTGCCTTTCCCGGACGTCAGGCCGGCCCGTTGACCACCCAGAGGTCGCTCAGGATGTCCTGCCGGATGGTTTCAAAGATCGCTCCCAGGTCCCGGTCGTCGCGGTATGCGAAGACGTCCGCGGCATCGGCGCCCGCGTAGGTCCCGATGCTCCGCACGTGGTTGTACAGGCTGGTCTCCCGCGAGAAGCTGATGAGGTAGACTTTGATCCCGTTGCCGAACGTGCTGGTGTAGGATGCGATCATCTGCGCGATCCGCCGGTCATACTCCTTGACCAGCTCGGAGGTGGAGCTCCCGTTCCCGAGCAGGTCGTTCGAGGTGCTGATGTTGCCGTCGTCCGTGATGTAGGTGGTTCCGTGCCACCAATCGCTCCGGCCGCTGGCGTAGGTGGTCTCCCCGTCCACGAGGATGATCAGGTAGTTCTTGGGCGTGACCGCCAGTCCAGGCTGTTCGTTGTAGGATTTGATCGTGTAGTAGGCGCGCCGCATCCCGTCGCCGGTGTTGGTGCCCCCGATCGCGTCGAAATCGTTGATCTGGTTTTTGATCGAGGAGGCGCCGATCTTGGCGCTGGTGAAGCTGTAGGATCCGTTCGCGGAGGTCGAGAACGGAACGATGGACAGGTACACGTTGTCCTCGCGCGCGAATCCGTCAACCAATGCGCAGGCCTCGTCCTTGAGGATGTTGATCTTTTCCAGCGACGGGTTCCAGGTATCACGGCCGTAGACGTCTTCCTTCATGCTCCCCGAGGTGTCGAAAACCATCGAGATCGCGCCCACCATGGCCATCGGCCGGGAATCGTCCCGGTACGCGACCGCGGTCGCGGGATCGTCAAAGGTGCTCCGATCGATGATCTGGAGGGAGTTGAGCGCGCCGAGCTGGGTGTCGATCGTGATCCGGCCCGAGGATACCCCGTCCTTGATCGTTTCGATCGTGAAGCGCAGCAGCTTGTTCCCGTTGTCTTTGTCCTCCTTGACGAACTGCAGCCGGTAGGTGATCCCGTCGATCGCGGAAACGAGGGTGTCCTTGACGTGGTCCGTGCCGTTGTACGTGTACCGCACGATCTCGGTCCCGTCGTCGCTCAACCCGATGTAGTCCCAGTTGTCGGTCAGGTTGTCCTCACGAAAACTCGACACCGGGATGGTGAACACCGCGGAGGAGTAGCGCACCACCTGGTTCACGGTTTCGGACACGATGCGCGCGGAGGTCTGCAGCGACGCTTCTTCGTTTCCGGTCTTTTGGGCGCGGATGCCGGTCAGCAGCATGCTGAACGCGAGCGACAGCACCGACGTCAGCAGCGTCGCCGCCACGATGACCTCGACCAGCGTGAATCCGCGTTTGTTTTTTTTGATTTTCATGGGTGTGTCCCCCCCTGCCGTCCGGACCGACGGCTATCCGTTCTCGCGGGAAACGACCGCGGGATTGGCCATCAGGAACCGCATCGTCGACGCGCGCGAGACCGCGCCGTCCGTCCGGCCCTCCGCGCGGATCTCGATCCAGGGCTCCCCGTCCTGCAGGATGCGGGACGCGGTGACGGTCACCTCGCCGCCGTCCAGATCAATGTCCTGGACCTTGGGCGGCGTCGTGGCCGAAGGAAACGCCTGGGTGTAATAGTAGACCGGATCCGCGGACGGATTGGTGTTGGTGTTCTGGATCAGCGCGGAGTAGGCCAGCTCGATCCCGGACAGCGCCAGGTAGTAGGCCTTCATGTTCTCTTCCTGCTGGCGGGTCTGCCTGAGGTTGTTCTGGTACACAAACGACATGGATGCGAGGATGATCATGAGCACCATGAAAAGCGAGACGACGACCAGCAGCGCCATGCCTCTCCTGGAGCGGATTTTCTCTGTGAAACACCTGCGGACAGGGGATTTTGGCTGTGTCATGAGTGGATCCCGCCCCCGGAAAACCGTTCCGGCCGGCATCGCTTCGTCGCGAGGTTTTCATGATTTCTTTACAGTTGCTAATAATATATGAAATCTTTCCGGATCGCAACAAATTCTTGTTACATTTCATCGTGTCCGTAAAAACGGCACACAAAAAGGACGGCGGCGAAAGCCGATAGAT
>JAGOFF010000294.1 GCA_017997315.1 Clostridia bacterium | reverse complement strand
GCCTTCAGCAGCGTTCGCGCCACGTCGACCGGTGCATGGTGCCCGGTCTCCATCAGCAGCAGGCCGCAATCATCCAGCAACGGATACAGGTCTTCCACGCCGCCTGTGTCGCCGGAAAAGACGACTTTCTCCCCGTCCGACCCGATGGAGAATCCGAAACTCCGCCATGCGCCGTCCGCCCTCGGGGGGAGATGACGGTTGTGCAGCGCCGTGACGCGGAGCCCGTCTTCCTCCAGCAGGATTCCGTCTCCATACTCCCGGGCACGGATCCTGAAATCGCAGTCGAACGCCCCTTCCGTGTACCGGAGCATCCCGAGGATTGCGTCCCAGGCTCCGATCTCCGGGATATACAGATCGACGTCGCGGTAACGGAGATTGTGATGCATGCCGTCCAGCTTCCGGAGAGTCCAGAACAGATTCCCCAAACCGCCGATATGGTCCATGTGGGTATGCGAAATGAACACTGCCCGCGTACGCATCAAGTCGACACCCATCAGGTGGGCCGTGTACGAGGCGCTCTCACCGGCGTCGAACCAATACAGCCGGTCATGATGATCCACGGCAAACGAGACATGGCGGCGTCCCGGCATAGGCTCGGATCCGCCGCAGGTACCAAAGATGTGCAGTTTCATCCGTCGTCCTCCCCTTCTCTGCCGCTTTTCATGGATTCTATCATACGTTGCGCGTGCAGCCGGCCGCGTCCGGCCATCCGGACCTTGTTGTTTTCCATCGGATTCCCTTGTAATCGTTCACGAGTAGTAGTAATTTTGATTCAGAAGCTTGTCCCTTACATGCCCTCTACACAAAACGACTCTGACACGATCCCGCTTCGAACCGATTGCCTGGCATCCGAGTCCATCGGTGCCGCATGCACAAAGGAGGATTCCCGCCCTATGAAAATCGCAGTCATCGGGGCAACCGGCAAAGCCGGCCGCCTGATTGCCGCCGAAGCCAAGAAAAGGGATCATGAGGTCACCGCTGTCGTCCGGCCTCAATCGGTCGACAAACTTCAAGGAGCGTATCCGGTACTCGCCAAGGATCTGCTGGATCTGCAGCCGGATGATCTCGCCGGCTTCGACGTGGTGGTCAGCGCCTACGGACCGTCCGCCAATGCCGCGGATCCCGGCGCGGACTACACCCGGCACATGCAGGCGCTGATCAACGTGATGGAGCAGCTGCCCGCGGTCCGCCTGATGGTGGTGGGCGGGGCATCCAGCCTGTACGCGGACGAGCGGCGCGAGCACCTGGTGTTCGAGTCCATCCCTTCCGCCTATCGCGCCGTACCGGAAGCCGCGATGAAAATGTTCCACAAGCTCAAGGAGAGCAAAGCCAACTGGACGTACTTCAGTCCCGCCGCCAACTTCGACCCGAACGGCCGCCGGATCGGGCGGTACGTCCTCGGGACGGACTACCGGATCCCGAACGCATCGGCGGAAAGCTACATCTCCTATGCGGACTACGCCGTCGCGATGGTGGACGAGTTCACCCGGAAGGACTTCGTGGGCAAGCGCTTTACCGCGGTATCCGACACCAGCTACATCCAGCGGGAGAAGGAATATTCTTTCTTTGACATCACCCAGAACCCCTTTGTCCGCAAGGGCGGTTATTTCGGGATCTTCTCCCGCATGGGCGGATTCAGCCGCGCCGGGGTCAACTACGGTTCCGCGCGGCTCAGTATCGGCTCGCGCCGCGGCGCCATCTCGGAGTGGCCCGACAACCGGCTGATGGACCTCTACCCGGTCTACAACGGTGCCAAGGTCGCATATTCGGTAAAGACCGGACCGACTGAAATCCAGATGAAGACCCTGTACGGCACCATCACCCTCTGTTTCCCGGAACCCTCCCTCCTGTACATCAAGGGGGAAGGCGGCATCAGCCTCAAGATGGAGATCGACAAGTCCCAGTCCGGGATCATCAAAAAGCGGAAAGGCAAAGCTTGGGAGACCTACTACCGCTGGATCGGCAGCCTGGTCTTCAATCCGCTGCGGGGCGACATCGACATGGACGCCCGCTGGAACTGGGAGACGCTCACCACCCCCAAGGTCAAGGCGCACGTCCTGCCGGACAAGAACGGCTCCTTCCTCCTCGCCGTCGAAGAGTCCAAATACGCGGGAGTCGTCCGCGATCGGTATCCGACCTATGAAGAAGGACTTGCCGACGTCAACGCCGACTGGGAATCCTTCCTGTCCACCATCCCCCACTTCGTCAAGCCCTTCGAAGAACGCCGCGGCGAGGCGGCCTACATCCTGTGGTCCCATCTGGTGGGGCCGTCGGGCAAGGTCAAGCGTCCCCTGATGTACATGTTCGGAACCTCCTGCGCGTCTTCCTGGCAGATGTGCCACAACGCTGTCGCGCTCCAGGGCGATCCCGCGCTCGCGGCCGAACTGCTGATCAACCCGCTGGACGAAGTGAGTCCCGTAGGCCAGCTTCCGGACTTCTACGACGACATGCGCGGCCATTACATGTGGTTCAAACCGCCCCTCCAGGGCTGGACGCTCAAGTGGATGATGAAAAAATACGACCTGGCGCGTGAATGGCCGCGTGAAAAGATCGAGACGATGTACGAGGGGTTCGGCCGGTGGGCGGACTGGTTCCTCAAGTACCGTGACGACGACCACGACGGAATCCCGCAGTACGAGCACGGCGATGAGGCGGGATTTGACGACAACACCGCGTTCATGGAGTACTCGACGATCGAGTCCCCCGATCTTTGCGCCTATCTGGGGTTGTTGTACGAGGCTCTCGGCGACCTGGGCAAGAT
>JAGOFF010000293.1 GCA_017997315.1 Clostridia bacterium | reverse complement strand
GGTTGGTCTTTCGAATCCGGAGGACGGCGTCCGTTAGTTCCGCTGTCGTCATGCAATGCCGCTCCACCAGGATGCACAGCAGTTCCACACCCCAGACCACAGGCAGTCCCGCGCGCAGGCACTCCCATCTCAACGCCTGGTCATTGGTCACGCATGTCCATCCGTGTTCGCATGCAATCGCCAGGTAGATCCAGTCGTACGGCGACAGAGGCCCCCTTCTCACGACCGCCCGGTCAACCAGAGCGGTATCCGGCTCACAGAGGATGATGCCGAAGGAGCCGCACATCTCCGCGTCGATGGCACGGACTTCTTCCGTCAGCAACGACGAAGCGTACACCGGTCCGATACCATCGGCGACAAGACGGAAAAGCCAATCGTCGAACGAAAGAAAATCGATCGTCACATCCGCGTCGATGAGTATCCCCCCGCACTCCCCCCGATCCAAACCGCTAGACCCACGCGGCGATCATGGACCGCATCCCGGACAGATCCGTCCGTAGAATCTCGGCGCCCCGGCTGATCGATATCAACCCGGACTCGATCGCCATCCGGACCAGACGGGCGGGACGGTCATCCCGAAAATCCGAGTCGGACAGGGTCTCTTTCTCTTTCGCACGATGGTTTTCCGGCGCATGGCGGAACGCGCCGACACCAACCCCCTCCATTTCCTCCCGGCCGCTCCATGAGAATCCGTAGTCCCTCTTGTAAAGCAAGTAGAATTTTTTCCAGATCTCCTCCCCATACACATCCGCCAGCCGGCACAGCACGCTCTTGTAGCTGACATGGAAGATCCGCTTTACTTTCAATACGCGTTTTACCAGGGGCAGTCCGCAGGAATCCGCCCACTCGGACTGAAAAGACTCCTCGGGCATCAGGAACATCGAAGCGAACAGATTGGCCTCTTCCTCCTGCTCCGCGTTCTCCTCCAGAATCTCGACCCGATAGGAGTCCAAATGCATCAGGAGATGTCCCAGTTCATGGGCCGCGGTAAAGATCCACCGTTCTACCGGGATGCGTTCCCATGTGTTGACAATGATCGCCGGACCGCCGTCCCCACCGGTCACCGACATCCCGAAAAAACCATCCGAAGTGAATCGGGTCGTGAACAGCTTGATCCCGCAGGACTCGATCAGCCCTGCAATGTCCCGGACCGGCTCCCGTCTGTCCAATCCCAATCGGCTTCGGGCATCTGCAGCGATTTGTCGTGCCCTGTCCAGCCGGTCGATCCCCTCGGTTGGCCCGCAGACATACCCGTCGAACCGGTACTCCTGCTTCTCCTGCAGGATCTCCTCCAGCGAACGGTAGTCCTCCAGCCAGCGCGCGACGACGGCCAGAAGCGCGTCCCGCCCGGTCATTCTTTTGGAGGATCGAAACCGTACATGCTCCAGCCTGCCGGCAGGAACCAGCAAGTCCACCGTCTTTACATCCAACGCGGCAGCGATCCCCTGCAACGTGGAGACACGGGGAGCCGACTCGCCTCTCTCGATTTTCATATATGCCAGCCGGGTGATCCCAGCCTTGTCCGCTACGGCCTGCTGGGTCATGCGCCGGCTGCTTCGGATCTGGCGGATTCTGAATCCCAATTCCTGCGGGTCCATCGGATCACCTCCCGTCTCGATTATATTCAAAAAATCACGATCTGTATATATGTATACTTTTACTCGCAGATCCACGTTAAAAGCATACGCAGACGTATGAGTCCGACGTCATCGGCTCATCCCAAAAATCCGCCCATTGTCGACAACTTGATACGGGATTGTTTGTTTCGCCGCTCACCCTGCCGGGTTGCCGACCACCCCGACCGCGAGCGGCAGCCGGTCCGGATCCAGCAGCAGGAACAGGAACGGCCGGTCCAGGACCAGCTCGCACCGGTTCTCCGGTATGCCTGCGGCGTGCATGACCGTTTGGGTGAAAACGTCCGCGGAGCAGCCGTACTCGTCGGCCGACACCCGGACGGACTGCGTCATGTCCTGGATCCAGAGCGGACTGGCCTCCGACATCGCGGACAGGTCCGCCTGGTCGGTGAACGCCTCCCGGACTCCGAGCGTCCGCAGCATCTCCCGGACGCCGGCCGCGTCCGGCGCGAGATCAAACCGCGGCACCCGATAGAACACTTCCCCCTGCAGGGAGCCCTCTCCCGAGAGGATGCCGCGCATCCGGCCGGCGTCCGACAGGATCGAGTCCGGCGACGTGCCCTCCGCCGGCAGGACCAGCACCAGGGAGCCGCCGTTGACGCAGTCCAGTGCCGCGGCGGTATATCCGTCCGCGGCGAGCCAGCTCCCCTTCTGTTCTGTGCGGATCATGAAAGGGACCTCGACGTCGCTTCCGTCCGCGAGCCGGAAAAGCCCGGACCGTGTCTGACTTTCACTGAACGGGATCCGCCAGCGATCGGAGAACGTCAGCGATGCGTCGATCACGGCCGCGACGGATCCCGGATGCTGCTCTCCGGAGGCGGTGACGCTATTGCCGGGAACCGGGGTGATGACCGCTTCCCGTCCGCGGTCGTCCAGCGGCCGGATGTCCGCCTGCAGCAGCCGGCCGATCGTGTCCCGGAACGCCGGGAGGAGCTCGACCTGCGGATCCACCTGGATCGAATGCTCCCACGCGAGCCGGCCTTCCTCGTTCTGATAAACCATCCGGAGCAGGCTCTCCCCGGTCTGCGCGTCGATCCAGTCCGCCGGACGCCCTTCGAGACCCATCGCCCCGAGGATCTCCTCCCGGGTTCCGCCTGCAGCGGCATCCGCGCACAGCACCAGGGAATACC
>JAGOFF010000049.1 GCA_017997315.1 Clostridia bacterium | reverse complement strand
GATGTCGATCGCGCAGATGGACGAGACGATCATCATGTCGAACGCGAATCCCGAGATACGGTTCAGCAGGTAGTTGTTGGGATACTGCCGGGTCATGAGGCCCGACTTGCGCAACCCGGACAGCACACCGCGCATTCCCATCGCCATCGAGGAGCCGATCAGGAAGTTGAATCCCCAGATCAGCGGGGCGATGGTCTTTTTTGCGCCGGCCAGCCCGGGAATCACGTCAAACAGTTTCACCACGCCGTATGAGAACAGGAATGTCAACAGGTAGATTCCGATGACCATGGCGATCTGGATCGTGAACTTGTCCACCGCTTCGACGAGCGGGATCTCGCCATCGTCCGCGACCGGCTCGACGGAGGGATCCTGGTGGAGCGGCGCCTCGATCCGCCGGTACTTCCCGCGGCGGACGAGCACGTTGAGGAAAATGATTCCGCCGATGCAGGCCCACAGGAACCCCATGGTCGCGATTCCCAAGCCGAACGTGGTGCCTCCCGTGAATCCGAACTGAGTCTCGTACAGCGAACCGATGTTGTTTGCCTGGCCCGGTCCCTGGCCGTAGCCCATCGGGAGGAGCAACCCGCCCGCGCGGAACAGGCCCGGCATGAACGTCGCCGCCAGCGCGATCATGATCAAGAGCCCGAGAACCCCCTGGATCAGGTAGTTCGACACGATGAACAGACCGGTCCGCGTGCCGTCCCGGACCGCGGCGGTTTTGCGCTGCCCCTTCTCACGCCGCGGAATGCGCAGCCCGAGAGCGATGAACCCGATTGCGATCATATGGTAGTTGACACTCTCCAGAAACACGTTGTCGAGCGGAAGCAGCCCGGTCTGCTTGAGAAGCAGCCCCGCGAATCCGCCGATGACCGCGGTCGGGAGCAGCGAGCGCCGGAGGATCGGAACCTTTCGCCGCAGCACGTTCCCCAACAGAACGAGCACACAGAGGATGCCCCCCTGCACAATGATCTGCCATAATTCCGTGTTCGATGATGAAAAATCCATTCAGACCTCCCGATGGTGTCATTCCCGCGGCATGGCCGGGGTGCGCAGCAGATCGATCGTGAGCATATAGGCGTAGGCGGCCCAGGGCCGCGGCGCCCGGACCTCGTAGACCGCGTCGTCCCGGCGGTCGTGGAACTGCAGGGTCTGCGGCCCGTGGACGATGACGTCCCCCAGCTGTCCGACAGGGAACGTAAGGGTATCCTCCCCGTCCCCGAACGAGAGCCGGCCGGCGTACAGCCGCAGGGTGCCGGTCCGCCCGTTCCGTGCATGGCGGGCCCGTTCCACGCGGACCAGCCGCAATCCGTCGTCCAGGAACAGCGGGGTTTCCCGCCAGGCTTCCCGCCGCGCGGGATCCCCGAGGACGGATGCGAGATGTTCCCGCTGGAACCGGTCGAGCGCGTCGACGTCCGAGAACGCCGGCAGCCTTGTCCCGTCCGCCCGGGTCTCGATCCCGGCGGACACGAGCCGCCCGTCGGCGAGGGAGCGCGCCGCAAAGCCGCAGCCACAGTCCACCCGGTCCCCGCGGCTGCGAAGCGTCGCGAACCCGAAGCAGGACGGGCAGACGAACAGCACCCGCTCAAGGTGTTCCGCCAGCCGGCGCCCGCGGAACCGGATCAGGGGCTCATGACCGGCATACGGGTCGTCGTGCAGGGTTTCCACCATCAGCCGGTGCAGTTCCTCCGTCGACAGGGCGACGGCCTCTTCCGGCCGGAGCACCCGGACCACACGGCCGGTCACCCGACCGCGCCGGGCGTGGCGCGCCCAGCGCGGCGTCGCGAGATATCCCCGGTCGAAGCGGTAGAACACGACCGGGATGCGCAGGTGGCGGACCAGTTTGGCGGTGGCGGCGGGAATGGGGGCCTCCCGTCCTGCGAACGAACGGTTGCCGGAGGGGAACAGCCCGACGGTCCCCCCCTCCCGGACGGTGGTCAGGATGTCGCGGATCGTCCGGGTGTCCACGATCGATTTGACGATCGGGATGGGCGCGACCAGCCATCGGATGAGCCGGCTGACAAACCCCAGACGGAAAATATGGTCGCTGGCCACGAAATAGATCGGACGCCGGAAACTGACCGCCAGCATGAACGGATCGAGCGGCCCGTCGTGGTTCGACAGGATCAGGCAGGGATGCTTCCGATCCTCGCCGCGGAACCGCTCCGCGCGGTAACCGTACCACAGCCGCAGGTAGGCCTGGAACACCGGGCGCAGCAAGGTGAACACAACGGTGTGCCGCCGGCGCACAAGCCGGCGCTTGACGCGGGGACGGCCGCGTCCGTCTGTTGGAGAGAGGGGAGGGGGCTTGGGCAAGTGTGTGTCTCCTCGCCGGCCGATCTCGGCGCGTGCGGGCCGGAGATGCCGTGACGGCCGCCCGGCTGCTCGGGAAAGTTCAATACGGGCATGATATCACGGATGGGAAAATCCGGATGTCAAATCGTGATTAAAATGTGCACCGGTTCGGTACGGAATACACCTGTCCGGCCCGTTTCCGGCGGTGCCGGAGCGCAACGGGAGGGAGCGGTCCGGGATAACGGACTCTGCGGCCGGATCCGGTCGGATATAATGACGGATATGGAAAACGACATCTTCCATGCCGGCACGGTGCCGGACACCATCCGGCTGGTCCACATTGCCGACCTGCATCTGGGCAGCCCGTTCTCCGGTTTTCCGGAGCACGTCGCCTCCCTGCGGGTCGGGCTGTTCGACGCGTTTCTGTCCATCGTCGAGCACTGCGAACGGGAACGCGTTCCGCTGCTGCTCATCGCCGGCGACCTGTTCGACTCCGCGGTGCCCGAGCCGGCACTGGCGCGGCGGACGGCGGACGCGCTCGGGCTCCTTTCCGTGACGCGCGTGTTCATCGCCGCCGGGAACCACGATCCCGCGGGGATCGACTCCCCTTATCGCACGATCGAGTGGCCCGCACACGTGCATCTTTTCCTCGGACATCCTGAATCGGTGGATCTGCCGGAGCTCGGGGTTTGCGTCCACGGCGCGGGATTCGCGTCCGCGGCGGCGGAGCGTCCGCTGTTCGGGGAGAACGCCCCGGCGCGGGATCCGGACGATCCGCGGATCCATCTGCTGGTGCTGCACGGCGACCGGATCGACGGCGCCGCGCAGACTCCGTACAATCCGATCCGGCGGGAGTGGCTGGCCGCCGCGGGATATGACTACGCCGCGCTGGGACATGTCCACGCGCCGACCCCGCCCGCGGAGGCCGCGGCGACGGGGATCGCGTACAGCGGCTGCCACGCCGGCCGCGGATTCGACGAAACCGGTGAACGCGGCGCGCTGGCGGTCACGCTCCGGCGCGCCCCCGTCCCCGGCGGGCGTGCCGTCCGCGTGGTGCGTGAGGCGTCGTTCCTGCCCCCGCCGCGCCCGGCCCGGCGGTATATCGCCATTGAGGCGGAGGTCGGGGATCCCGGCGATCCGGACGAAGCGGTATCTAACGTCGCGTCCGCGATCGCCCGCGCGGGCGGATCGGATCCGGAGCGCCACCTGTACCGGATCATGCTCACCGGGACCCGCGACGCGGACGCCGCGCCGCCCGCGGACCGTGTCGCCGCCCGGCTGCGCGGCTCGGTGTTCCACTTGGAACTCGAGGACCGCACCGCCGTCGGGGAGGACATCGAATCCCTGGCGCTGCGGCATTCCCTGCGCGGGTTGTTTGTCCGCAGACTGCTGCAGCGCATGGAAGAGACCGGCGGGGACGGGCCGGAACGGAGCCGGATCGAGGCCGCGCTGCGACTCGGGCTGCAGGCCGCGCGCGGGGAGGTGGAACCGGATGAGGCTGATTGAACTGTCCATCCGCGCTTTCGGCGGCCTGAGGGACCGCCGGTTGCGGTTCTCCCCCGGTCTCAACCTGCTGTACGGCGCCAACGAGCAGGGGAAAAGCACCGTTATGGCGTGCATCCAGGCCTTGCTGTACGGATTCAACGGCCGGGCGCACAACATCCGGGACAACGGGCGCCGGCGGTACATGCCCTGGGACGGGGACCGGATGGAGGCCTCTCTCACCTTCAGCCATGACGGAGTGCGGTACCGGCTTGAACGCGTGTTCGCGGAGCGCCGCACGGGCGACACCCTGGTCCTGATGGACGATGCGACCGGCCGGGAGATCCCCCTGCCGTCCGGGACCGAACCCGGTGAAGCGCTGCTGGGAGTGTCGGGCGCGGAGTTCGCCCAGACCGTTTTTGTCGGGCAACTCGCAGTGCAGATCCGCGATCCGGACGATTCGATCCTCGCCAAGCTCGCCAACCTGGCGACGACCGGGGAAGAGGCCGTCTCGTTCAGCGAGGTCGATGAACGGCTGCGGCGGGCGCAGGTCCGGCTGCGGCCGGAACGCGGCCGTGGAGGACGCATCGCGCAGCTTGCCGACCTCCGGACGGAGCTGGAGGAACGGCTGGAGAACGCGCTCCGGGCGGAATCGGAACAGGCGGACCGGCTTGCGCGGATGGAACGGCTCGACGGGGAGATCGCCCGCGCCGAATCCGATGCTGCAGTGCTGCGCGCCCGGGTGGAAACGATCGGTGCGCTCGAGGCGCAGGCCTCGGCCGCGCGTGCCGCGCGGGATGCGGCGGAGCGTGCGGAGCAGACGCTGCTGGACGGAATGGCGGCGTGGGAACGGGAATGGGAACAGGAGGAACGGCTGCGCGAAGAGGCGGAAGCCGAATCCGCCGGCCGGCTCGCGAGACTCGCGGAGGAGCAGGCTTCCCGGGAGCGGGACCGGAAGCGGATGGAAGCGGAAGCCCGGGATGAGACGGCGGTTCCGATACGTTTTTGGATCGGTTCCCTACCGCGTCTGGCTATCGCCGCGGCCGTGCTGCTGTTGGCGGGAGGGCTGCTGGCGGGTGATATGATCCGACCCTCGCTGTCCTGGATCGCAGCGGGCGCGCTGGTCCCCGTGGCGGTCCTCGCGACCGCCGCCGCCGGACACCGGAAGGTGTGCGCCGCCGACAAAGCCGCGCGGCTGGAGCGCGCGCGCGAACGGGAAGCGGCCGCCGGCCGGCTCGAGGCGGCCGTCCGGGAGTACGGCCGCGCGCGGGATCAGGCCGCTGCGGACCGGATCCGCCGGCAGTCGCGTGCGGATGAACTGGAACGCCGTCGGGAGGGGATCGAAGCCGACATCCGGGCGCAGGCCGGCGCCGCCCCCGCGGCACGCGCCGCCTGGGAGGCCGCGGAGAGACACCTGGCGGACGCGTCCGGCGGGATGCCCCCCGGGGAGGTCCGCGACCGCGAGCGTGAGGGACAGACGGTATTGGCCGCGCTTCGAGAGGAACGGGCGGGGATCGGGTCCGCGGTCCGGCATGCCCCGCGCGACCCGGAGGGAGTCGACGTCCTGACCGCCCGTCTGACGCGGACCGGCCGCCGGATCCGGGAGGCGGAGGAACGCCACGCGGCGCTGGTGCTGGCGCGCCAGGCCTACCGCGAGGCCTATGACGCCCTTCAGACGGACTTCGCCCCCCGGGTCGGGGCGCGCGCCGCGGAGATCCTCGCGGCGTTCACCGGAGGACGGTACACCGGCTTCAAGACGGACAACCGGTTCGATGTCCGGGTCGCGGACGCCTCGGGCGCATCGTACCGCTCCTGGGAGTATCTGAGCGGCGGCGCGGTGGACCAGGCCTACCTGGCCCTCCGTCTGGCGGTGGCCGAGTCGGTGGGACAGGGGGACGGGCTGCCGCTGCTGCTGGACGATGTGTTCGTCCAGTTCGACGACGACCGCGCGCTGGCCGGACTGCGCATGCTGCGCGCCTGGCCGGGACAGACGCTGTTGTTCTACAGCCACCGCCGGCTGACGGATGCCGCGGACACGGAGGGCTGGACAGACGCGCGGATCGGGCTGTAGAGCCCGGCCCGTCCGATTGGTTCTCGCGGCGCGGCGCACTGTGGTATGCTGATTCCAATGTCTTAAACCGATTGCGCCAGGAGGGATCCCATGCCGTACATCCACATCAGTCTCCCCAAAACGCTCGCCGCTCCTGCGAAAAAGGAACTCGCGTCTTCGCTCGGCAGCCTCATCTCCATCCTCCCCAACAAGTCCGAGCGGGGCCTCATGATCCGCATCGACGACGGCTGCGGGATGTACTTCCGCGGCGTCGAGGGAGCGGACTGCGCGTATGTCGATGTCCGGCTCTACATGACCACCCCCGACGACAAGAAGGCGGAATTCGCGTCCGCGTTCCTCGAGGCGTTCTCCCGCATCGTCGGGATCCCCGCGGACTGCGTGTACATGAGTTTCCTCGAGTACGGGAACTGGGTTTCCGCCGGCGCGTTCAAGTAGGGCCCTCCGGCCGCCCGCACGCCGGCCGGTGAGAAGGGAAAAATGGAGCCGATCACCCTGGTTCGGATCGTCCTGTGGCTGCTGCGGGTACTGCTGACCGCATATATGGCGTACTTTGCGCTGCTGCTGCTCGCCTCGCTCCGCCGTCGACGACCCGTCCGGCGTTTTACGCCCTCCCGGCGGTTCGCGGTGGTGGTCCCGGCACGCAACGAGGAAGCGGTCGTCGGGAATCTGGTCGAGAGCCTGCTTTGCCAGCGGTATCCCCGCAGCCTGTTCGACGTGTATGTCGTCCCCAACGGCTGCACGGACGGTACCCGGGAGGCCGCACTCGCCGCGGGCGCGTACGTGATCGACTGCGATGTTCCGGTGCGGACCAAGGGGGACGTGCTCGCCTTCGCGTTCGACCGGCTGCTGGCCGGAAACTGCGGCGGAGCGAACGTTCCGGAACCCGCGGTGTGCGGCTATGACGCCTTCATCGTGTTCGACGCGGACAACGTGGTCGATCCGGGATTCCTGTCCGCCATGAACAACGCGGCCTGCGCCGGAGCACAGGTCGCACAGGGCTACCGGGACAGCAAGAATCCGGGCGACACCCTGCTTTCCTCATGCACCTCGGTCTACTACTGGACCATCAACCATTTCATCAACCGCGCCAAGTCCGACATCGGACTGTCCGCGATGATCAATGGCACCGGGTTCATGGTCGCCGCGGACTGGCTTCGCGCGACCGGCGGATGGCGCACGACGACGATGACCGAGGACATCGAGTACTCGACCCAGGTCATCCTGCGCGGCGAAAAGATCGCCTGGGTTCCGGACGCGCTGACCTACGACGAACAGCCGCTCACATTTGCGCAATCCTGGCGGCAGCGCCGGCGCTGGTCGTCCGGAAACCTGCAGGGATTCGTGCGGTACGGCGTCCGGCTTGCACGGGGGGTGTTCCGGCCCGGCGGACCGCTCTGTTTCGACCTCCTCATGAACTATCTGTCCCCGATCATGCAGATCCTGTACGTGGTCCTGGCCGCGGTCCAGATCGGACTGGAAATCCTGCCGGGGGGCGACCGGGTGTTTCCCGGGGGCGACGTCTTCTATCGGATTTTCCTGTCCGTACCGGGATCCTACCTGCTGGTGACCGCGATCGGCTGGGCGGTCGTGGTGCTCGAGGGCAAGCGGGTCGCGACCGCGGTCAAGGGGATTCTGGCCTTCGGATTCTTTTTCATCTCCTGGATTCCGATCAATGTGCTCTGCCTGTTCCGGACCGACCGCGAGTGGAAAGAGATCCGGCACACCCGCGGACTCGGGATCGGGGACCTCGCGCCGATACCAGTCCGCAGCGAGCGTCGCGGACCGCACGGCCATGGCCCGGACGGTCTGTCCTGAGGTCCGCCGCATGGACCGCATCGCCGCGCAACCGGAAGCCGCCGCCCTGCTGCATGCCCTCCTCGAGGGGATCCTCGGGGTGTTCGGAGACCGCCTGGCCGGTTTCTATGTGTACGGCTCGCTGGTCCGGGGCGGTTTCGATCCGGACATCAGCGACCTCGACACGATGGCCTCGATCAAGGACGACGTGACCGGGCGCGACGTCGAGGCGCTGCGCCGTATGCACGCGGAACTGGTCCGGCCGGACCGCGTTCCCTCCTTGGAGCGGTGGAACGACCGGATCGAGGTCCAGTACGTACCGATGCAGCGGCTCCCGGGATTCCGGGAGGCCCCGTTTCCCATGGCGAACATCAGCCCGGGCGAGCCGATCCACCTCATTGAGGCCGATCGCGACTGGCTGGTCAACTGGTACTTCGTCCAGACCTATGGGATCGCGCTGTACGGATTGCCCCCCGAGGAAGGGGCGCGTACCGCTCCGATGCTGACACCGGCGGAGTTCCGCGGTGCAGTCCGGGAGTACGCGCTGTCCTGGCGGGAACACATCGCAGCGGCCCGGGATTCCCGGGGCTATCAGGCCTATGCGGTGCTGACGATGTGCCGAGCGCTGTACACCTTGGTCCGGGGGGACGAGGTCTCCAAGCCGGACGCGGCCGAATGGACGGCCGCCTTCCTCCCCGAACATGCCGGACTCATCCGCGACGCGCTCGCCTGGCGGCGGTACACCGGCCCCTCCCCCGATCCCGCGCCGTCCCGCCCCCGCGTCGAGGCGTTCGTGCTCGAGATGGCCGACCGGATCGAAGCGCTGCCTTGAAAGGAGAATCCCCATGACCGTGTCCCGTCTCCGGACGTACGCCGATTTTCTGGATCGGGCGGATGAACTGGGCTTCCTGTTTCTCTCCCGCGGCGTGGCGGGCGCCCCCGGGATTTCCGACGAAGTCCCGGGCAACCAGTGGCACACCGGAGACCCGGAGTCCGACCCCTGGCTGTGGAAAGACCGGGCCGCCGCGGAGAAGCGGCTGGCATTCGGATGCCTCCTCGGCGGGCGCAAGGGATTCATCGCCCCCCGGATGTATCCCGTCTTCTACGCGGCCTGCCTCCCGGAGCGCACGCTCGCGGAACGCCGGACGGACGGCCTGGTGGGTCCCGCCAAATGGAAACTGTGGCAGTTGTTTGAGGAAAAAGGGAAGCGCAACCTCGGGACCTGGGAGATCCGGCAGGCCCTCCGCGGGACGGACACCCTGTCCGCGATTGACCGCGCGGTCACGGAGCTGTCGCAGGAATTCTACCTGACCGTTTCCGGCAACAAATGCCGGACCGACCGGTTCGGCCAGCCGTACGGATGGCCCTCCAACATGTACGACACCGTGGCGGCCTGGGTCCCGCCGGAATGGGGTGTGCCCGATCCGGACTGGGACCGGGAGGGCGCGCGCGGCGCGATCCTGGCGGAGGCCGCGGAACACACCCCCGGCGTGGACCGGGCGCTTCTCCGGCGGATTCTGTTCGGCCGCGGCGTCTGAGTCCATCGAACCGGTTCCCCATGGTCCGGAGCGTTGTGTGCCCGCAGTCACGGAATCCCCCGTCTCCCGTCCGGTACAATGGACTCAAACGAATGATACGGACGCCCTCAGGCGTCCTGCCGACAGGGGGATACTGACATGAAGAAACTCTATACCGCAACGATGGTCAACACCGGCGGGCGCAACGGACACTCCGCGGCGCCGGACGGATCCTTCGCGGTCGATGTCGTGCAGCCGAAAGAACTCACCGGCGTCGACACCGCCGCCACGAATCCCGAACAGCTCTTTGCCGCGGCCTACTCCGCCTGCTTCCACGGTGCACTCGCCGCGGTGCTCGAGAAAGCCCGGGCCAAGCATGAGGGCAGCACGGTCACCGTCAACGTGCACCTGCTGGAGGATCCGGAGGACGGCGGCTGGATGCTGGGCGCGGACATCCGGGCCGAGATCCGGGGGATCGAACGCGCGCAGGCCGAGAAATACGTGGCGCTGGCGCACAAGATGTGCCCGTATTCCAAGGCGATCCGGGGGCGCTTCGAGGTCACCGTCGGCGCAGTCTGATGGCCGTCGGGTGACACGCCCGGACCGGAGCGGTACAATGGCACCGTTTGACATCCGGTGATGCAGGAGGCGTGCCATGTCCGGCTTTGACGCGGTCTTTTCGATCTTCCCTTACTTGTTCGGGGTGGTTTTCATCCTGGTGTTCGCAGTGATCCTGACCGTCGTGGTCCGATCCCTGCGCCAATCCGCGCATAACCGCAAACAACCACGGATCCCGGTTCCCGCCCGGGTGGCGGGACGGCGGACGCAGGTATGGGGAGGCTCGGGCGACAGCGCTGCGCACACCACACAGTACGCGACATTCGAGTTCGCCAACGGCGAGCGGCTGGAGTTTTCGGTCCCGGCTTCGGAAGCCGGCTATCTGGTCGAGGGGGATGCCGGGGTGCTCACGTTCCAGGGCTCGAAGTTCATCTCCTTCACCCGGGGCCTGTCCGAGACCGGCCAGTCCGACCCGCCGGTCTGATCACCCGATCCGGACCAGCCGGAAGGTGCCCCGCGCCCAGTGGTCCCCGGTCCATGTGAATTCCATCGTGCCCTCCAGGGATGAGCCGTCCGCGGACAGCCGCCCGGTAAAAGCATGTCCGGATTCCTCGGGGATGACGATCCGGTATTCTCCGGAAGGCAGCGGCTGGAACGCCGCGCCCGCGATGTCGACCTCCGTGGTGTAGGTTTTCCCGAGATGTTCCGGATCGACCCAGGGCAGGGAGTGCGCGACCGCGGCGATTCCCTGGGAGTGCTGACACTCTTCGGTATACACCATCTCCAGCCGATATCGTCCGCCCAGTCCCGGATCCGTGGGGGCGGCTGTGGTTTCCGTCGGAACCGGGGTCGGCGCCCCGTCCGAAAGCGTCACGGTGAACCGCTGGAAATTGACGTAGGAGTAGGTTCCGCCCGTCGTCTTCCGTTCGTACAGGATGCCGATGTCATTGGCACCGCTGGAGAGCGGGATGTCCGCCCACTGGTTGTTTCCAGATCGGAGCCCGGTGAACGTGCCGATCCTGTCGGTTCCGACCCAGATCACGACGCGCACGTCGTCGTCCCCGTTCACCGGGGCCAGGTGCAGCCGTCCGGACGCGTCGGGACGGACCGCCTCGAGTTGTGCCCGCGAGACGGACAACCCGTCCGCGAGCGGGGTCAGGATCGCCGCGCCGTCCGTGTCCCGCCCGGTCGCAGCGACCCACGCCAGATCCGCGGGGAACAACGCGGCCGCGGTATCCCGGCCCGCCTCGAGGTCGTTCCACATCCGTTCGGCGGTGTCGAACGAAACCAGCGCGTAGGTTCCGTAGTAGCTCATCTTGTCGTACAGGGTCGAGGAGGCATCCGCGGTCGCCCCGGAGGCATAGTCGCCGAGCGTGACGGTCGGAGCGCCGCCCGACGCCCCGTGCGTGACCGGAATCGACCGGACCAGCCCGCCCGGATCGTTCGGATCGCACACCGCGAGCGCGTCGTGCGATACCCCGTAGATGGCGATCGCATGACCCGCCGCAGTCCCGTCCGGATTTTTTCCGGTGATGATCATGATCTGCGGCACATGCGTGAGCGCCATCGCATAGGCGAACGAGTAATACGTGACCGCGTCGTCCGCGTCGCGGTATGGATCGTAGATTCCGTTCCCAAACCAGCTCTTGTCGAATGCCGACTGGAACGCCGCGCACAGCCGATACGCAAGCGCGTCGTCCTGCCAGAATCCGGGGGTGTCGGGCCGGGCGTCGTTGTCGACGGCAGGTTCGGTGCGCAGTGCCCGCCCGGTCGCGTTGTCGTTGGCGTTCCGGTTGAAATAGTGGATCATCGCGAGCGTCTGGCCGGCGCACTGGCCGCCGGGCGCGGCGTAGCTTCCATAGTTCGCGAAATGGAAATCGGACATCCCCGGCAGAAACGCGGTGTACGCTTCGTCGTTCTGGATGCGGCCGTCCAGCAATGCCTTTTTGACCGTGGACACGACTACATCGGAAAAGTGCGCGGTCAGCAGCGTGATGGACGTGTTGTCCTGTCGGACGCAGGGTATGCCCTCGAGCCGCCCGGTGTCACGGTCATAGAAAAAGCCCATCGCGAACTCCCCGTCCGCCTTTTCGATCGGGATCGTGAGTTCCATCGGGACAGCGGCGAAACCATGCCCGTTGTCGATCGTGACAAGCGGCGTGACGGGATTGAACAGCTCGCCGAACCCGTGCCCCGTCACGGGAGTGGAGGTGAATGTGAACGTCTGCGGTTCGGGGTACGCGCCTGCCGGGACGTCGAGTGTCAGGCCGTCGAGCGGGGAGGTTGCGTCCTCGAGGCTCAGCGACGAGCCTGTGACGTCCGTCTCCGCCTGGCCGAGCGCCACGGGATCCCCGAGGGAGAGGGAACCGCCTCCCGCGGGCTTGTCGCGCGGGAGGAGCGCGACGAGAAGGACCAACGCCAGGACAGCTGCAACCGCCACGAACAGCAGCCGTCGCCCATGGCGCGCGGGACGTGCCGGGCGTGCCTGCAGCCCCGGACCTGCCTCAGGAACCGGGGCGGTTTGGGGCCCCGGACCGGCCTGAAGACTATGGCCGCAGCGGGAGCAGAAGCCGGAACCGTCGGGGAGGGAGTGGCCGCAATGCGGGCAGTACATGGGGCACCTCGCAGGACCGTGATTCCGCCATTGTAGCACGCCTCCGCGGACGCGGGACGACCGGCGCGGCGCGCTCCCGGCACACGTGCCCGCGCGTCCGCACAGCCGGCCCGGCGGACCGCGTCTCCGGACGGTTGCGGCCCGGACCGGCCGGGAGTATCATGTCTCATCATCCCCCCGACAAGGAGCCGCCATGCGTTCCGACACCACGCCGCACAGGGAGCGACCCGGCTCTCCGTACACCATCCTGTATCTCACGTATTTCCTGTACTTCTCCGTGGTGTCGGTCTTCGGACCCTATCTCACGCCGTATTACCGCTCGCTGGGCTTTTCCATGCTCCAGATCGGAATCCTCGCCGCGACGGGGTCCATCGCCGCCATCCTGATCCAGCCGTTCTGG
>JAGOFF010000292.1 GCA_017997315.1 Clostridia bacterium | reverse complement strand
GGATCAGCAACCGACGGTAAAGGTCTCAGGCAATTTCGCGCACGAGATTGCTTAATGCCGCTGCGCGGCATCAGGCAATCTCGCGACTCCATTGCAGTGCGTTGAAGTACAGCGACATCCGCGTCATCTCGGCGACCGGATCACGGTGCGGCTGAAAGCGGTTCTCCCAGTCGCCCCGCTCGTATACCAGCACGGTATCGAGTGTACGCCGCAGTTCGTTGTGCGTCCCCAACAGCGCGGCGCGAACCTCGTCGTCGATCGCGAGCTCGTCCAGGATCTCCGCCATGTCGCGCTGAAGCAGGACATCGATCGAGGAGAAAAGTCCGGTGAGGAAAAACCGCATGTGTTCCTCCTTGAGTCCGGCCTCCAGTGCGATCAGCTCCATCATGCGGCCGCGGATCAGGCAGTTTTCGATAAGCTCCCGGTTTTCCTGCACCTGCACACCCTTGAGCATCATGAGGAACACCCACTTGCGGAGTTCGACCGCGCCAAGCCGGACGAGCGCCTGCTTGATCGAGGTGACCGGATTGCGTGCGCCGTAGTACAGGGCGCGCGCGGACCTGAGCAGCTTGTACGACAACCCGACATCCCTCTCGATGGTCTCGGTCAGCCGCTGGTAGTCGATCTCCTCGGCGTTGACCTCATGCATGATCCGGACCAGGGTGGCGTCAAATCCCGGGATGTCGCGGCCGCGCTGGATGACCGGCTTGGAAAAGAAATAGCCCTGGAAGTAGGAGAATCCGCGGATGACCGCGTCCTGGTACTCCTCGCGCGTCTCGACTTTCTCCGCGAGGAACCGGCAATGGCATCCGTGCTCCTGGATCAGCCGGGACTGTTCTTCCGGATCCGTCGACCGGACGTCGATCTTGACGATGTCCGCGATCCGGAGCAGGGGGAGGTACCCGTCGTCGAGCACGAAATCGTCCAGCGCGATCGTATATCCCTCCTGCTTGAGCTTGCGGCAGGTCTCGACCACGGCCTCGGTCGGCTCGACTTTTTCCGTGATCTCGATGACGACGCTGTCCTTGGGCAGCAGGTGCGCGATCCCGCGCTCGAGGAGAGGCTGCGAGAAGTTGATGAACGCCCGGGTCCCGCCCGTCAGGGTGCCGAACCGCATGACCAGGAACGCGTTGTGGATGACGTCCGCGGTGGCCCGGGAATCGTCCGTCCCCTCGTAGAAGTTGTTCTCGCTGCGGCGATACAAGAGTTCGTAACCGACCGTGTTCATCTGTCGGTCGAAGATCGGCTGTCGTGCGACGTACACTTCCATCGGATTTGACCATTCCCCTCTGCAAAGACAAATTACGACATCATAGGTATCGTCTGATCCGGCGGAATCTTGAGGGTGGATGCGGGGGATGTGCGGGAACCGCGCTTCCCTGCAACGGCTGTTGTGTGCCTTCCCTGGCGTTCCGCTCGTACAACCGTACCACGAAAAAGCCGCCCGGCGGATGTCGGGCGGATGCTTTTTCGTTTACAAATCGGTACACGTGCGGACTTCGGGAGGGCCTTCCCCGCGGCCCTACCCCTTCCGGAACGCCCCCAGCACTCCAGCGCCTGCGCGCACGTACACCGGGATGCGCCCGATCGGGGCGGGCGAGACCACCGTCCGGCCCCCCTCGAGTGTCTCGCCGCTCCAGGCGTCGGTCCAGCCGCATCCCGCGGGCAGGTACACCGCGCGCTCCCGGGCCCCGGCCTCGGCGACCGGCGCGACCAGCACGTCCGGGCCGAAGAGGAACTGATTCTCGACCGACCACGCCGCCGGGTCCCCCGGGAAGCCGTAGAACAGCGGCCGGATCACCGGCGAGCCCTTTTCGTGCGCCTCGCGCATGATGTCCGTGATATACGGGCGCAGCCGCTCGCGCAGTTCCATGTGCTCCCGGCAGATGTCGTAGATCTCCCCGCCGTAGGACCACACCTCGTTCGCGGCGCCCGACAGGCAGGTCGCGCCCCCGGTGGTCCCCACCTGGGGCTGCTTGGGCTCGCGGTCGCCGTGCAGACGCATGACCGGGCAGAACGTGCCGTACTCGAACCACCGGACAAAGACCTCGCGGAACGCGGGATCGTCCGGATTGCCGCCGTGGAACCCCCCGATGTCGGTGGTCCACCACGGGATGCCCGCGATGCCCATGTTGAGCCCCGCCGCGATCTGGTTCCGGAGGCTCGCGAAGCTCGAGTGGATGTCCCCGGACCACACCAGCGCGCCGTACCGCTGGCTGCCCGCCCAGGCGCAGCGCAGCAGGTTGAGCACGTTCTCCTGGCCCGCCGCGCGCATGCCGTCGAAGAAGGTCTTGGCGTACATCACCGGATACAGGTTCCCGATCTGCACGTTGGGCCCGAGGTGGTACCGGTAGTTGTCGAAATCGTACACCGCGTACTCCGGCTCCGCCTCGTCCAGCCAGAACACCCGGATCCCCTTGTCCCAGTAATTCTTTTTGACGATCGACCACACATGGTCCCGGGCCTCCGGGTTCGTGGCGTCGTAATGCACGGTGTTGCCCTGGAACGTCATCGAGATCCGGACCCCGCGCTCGGTGCGGATCAGGCAGCCCTTGTCCTTCATTTCGGCGAAGTTTTCACTGCGGTAGTCGACGGTGGGCCAGATCGAGACCATGAGCTCGATCCCCATGCCGCGCAGCTCCGCGATCATCACGTCCGGATCCGGCCAGTAGACCGGATCGAACCGCCAGTCGCCCTGGTACGGCCAGTGGAAAAAGTCGACGACGATCACCGAGATCGGGAGACCGCGGCGCTTGTACTCCCGCGCGATCCCGAGCAGCTCGTCCTGGGTC